>WTJL01000194.1 GCA_011524845.1 Flavobacteriales bacterium
GCAGGCGAGAAAGCCTTTGTGGCTGGAGCCGACATCAAGGAATTCGCGGACTTCGACCAAGCCCAAGGAGAGGACTTGGCGCGCCGCGGCCAGCGCGACCTGTTTGACCGGGTCGAGCAAAGCCGCAAGCCCGTGGTGGCTGCCGTCAACGGATTCGCCCTCGGGGGAGGACTCGAATTGGCCATGGCCGCACACGTGCGCATCGCCTCGTCCAATGCCCGGATGGGACTTCCCGAGGTCAGCTTGGGTGTGATTCCCGGCTACGGTGGAACGCAACGCCTCGCCCAAATCGTCGGCAAAGGCAAGGCCATGGAAATGGTGCTCACCGGCGGCATGATCGACGCGGAAGCCGCCCTGGCCTGCGGGCTGGTGAACCAGGTCGTGGACCAAGAATTGCTCCTTGAAACCGCCCAAATCATGGCCGGCAAGATTGCCAAGAACGCACCGACCGCCCTGGCGGCGGCCCTAGACAGCGTGCTGGCTGGATACAGCCGGGAAGGCTTTGACGTGGAGATTCAGCGGTTTGGGCAATGCTTCACCACCAACGATTTCAAAGAAGGGACCACAGCGTTTCTCGAAAAGCGCAAGCCTCAATTCCCGGGATCATGAGCGACGTTTCCAACGCTTCGCCTGTGGTGGTCCCCGTGGTGGCCAACACTCCCCACGCCCTTCCCGCCTACGGCACGCCCGACAGCGCGGGACTGGACTTGCGGGCCAAGCTCGACGCGCCGGTGGTGCTTCAGCCTGGCGAGCGAGCGTTGATCCCCACAGGGCTTCACTTTGCGTTGCCTCGGGGATACGAGGCCCAGGTTCGGCCTCGGAGCGGGTTGGCGTACAAGCACGGGGTGACCGTGCTGAACAGCCCTGGCACCATTGACGCCGATTACCGCGGCGACGTGGGCGTCATCCTGATCAACCACGGCCAAGCCCCGTTCACCGTCGAAGACGGCGAGCGCATCGCCCAGCTCGTGTTGGCGCGCTACGAGCGTGTCGAATGGGCTGTCATTGACACCGTCGAACAGCTGCCATCGTCCACGAGGGGCGCGGGAGGGTTTGGCCATACCGGAACCACTTGACCCCATGAACATCATCGTGCCCATGGCGGGCCGCGGAAGCCGCCTTCGCCCCCACACCCTGACCGTCCCCAAGCCCTTGGTGCCGGTCGCCGGAAAGCCCATCGTGGAACGGCTCGTCGAGGACATTGTGCGAACGGCCCACGACGGGGTGGACAACATCTGCTTCGTGACGGGGGAGTTTGGGGAGGACGTGGAACGCGAACTCGTGGCGGTGGCCGAGCGCCTCAGCGCCAAAGGCCACATCCGCTACCAAGACCAACCCCTTGGCACGGCCCACGCCATCCTCTGCGGCAAAGACTTCTTGGACGGACCCGTGGTGGTGGCCTTTGCCGACACCCTGTTTCGTGCGGACTTCACCATCGACCCGGAAGCGGACGGCGTGCTGTTTTGCCAGCGCATTGAAGACCCTTCGGCGTTTGGTGTGGTGGTCACAGACGACGCTGGCACCATTGTCGATTACGTGGAAAAGCCCCAAGAATGGGTGGGCGACCTCGCCATGATCGGCATCTACGCGTTCAAAGACGGCGCACGGCTGAACCGCGAGCTCCAACACCTCATCGACCACAACGTCGTGAAGGGCGGCGAGTACCAACTCCCTGACGCCCTCCGCAACATGACCAACGACGGGCTGAAATTCATCCCCGGCGAAGTGTCCGAGTGGATGGACTGCGGCAACAAGGCCGTCACGGTCGAGACCAATGCGCGCATCCTCAGCATCCTCGAAGAGGAAGGGCGACTCGACCCTGTGCCTGCCTCCGCCACCGTGACCGACAGCGTCATTTTGCAGCCCTGCCACATCGGCGAGGGAGTCGTGATTGAACGGTCCGTGGTGGGACCGCACGTGACGCTGGGCGAAGGCACGGTCGTGACCGATTCCCGTGTCAGTGAAGCGCTGGTGGCCTCCCATAGCCGCATTGAACACGCCGTCTTGCAAGGCGCGATGGTCGGATCCCACGCCGCATGGCACGGGGCCCCTGACGACGCAAGCATCGGCGATTACTGCACCGTAGGAACGCCACGCGCATGAGGTTGATGGGCACGACATCGGCTGCTTGGATGCTGGCTTTGGCCTTGAGCCTGAGCTTCAGCAGCTGCCGTCTCGTGTCGTCGCTGGGCAAAGGCAACGCGGCCGACGTTCCCTACGGCAAAGAGACCCAACTCGCCTACTTCGAGGGCCAAGGACACTTGTTGAAAGGCGATTTGGAAGACGCCTACGCCAGCTTTTTGACCTGCGCAGATGCCCAGCCTGAGGAGGTCGCCTTTCATTTCCAGCTCGGCAAAATCGACCTTGAGCTGGAGCGCCACGAAGCGGCCGAGCTTCACTTGGACCGCGCAGCGGAGTTGGAGCCTGACAACACGTGGGTGCTGTACCACCGCGGGTTGGCCCGCTTGGCCCAAGGAAATGGCGCCGGCGCAGAAGAAGATTGGACAACCTACGTCGTGGCACGGCCCGGTGATTTGGAGGCGCTGCTTGAATGCGTGGACCGCTTGCTCAGCGAAGGCCATGTGCTTCCTGCGCTCAACCTGATGAGCAACTACGAATCGCAAGTGGGCAACGACGAAGACGTGCGCACAGAAGCCCTTCGCATCGTCGAGCAAACCGCAGACCCCAAGAACCTTGGACAGTTCTTGGAGCAAGCGCGCAAGGACTTCCCCGAAAGCGACATCTTCCAACTGCAATGGGCGCGCTACCTCATGGCGACCGGCGAGTTGGAGGCTTGCTACACCGAGCTGCAGTCCCTGGCCCAACGCCGACCCAATTGGGGGTTGGTTCAATTTGAACTGGCCGAATGGCACACCCGAAAGGACGACCTCGCCTCTGCCCTGCCCCCGTTGAAGCGCGCCATGTCCAGCGACGACGTGTCGCTGGAAAGCAAGCTGCGCGTGCTGCTCGGTTACGGCATGCTCGCCCAAGGCGACCCCGAGTTTCATGCCCCGTACGAAGCGCTGTTGGACCGCATGTTGGACCGCCATGGCGAGGAACCGTCGGTGGTGGAGTTGGCCTGCGATTGGGCCTACCAAAACAACCGCCTCGACGACGCCCTCGACTTTGCGCTGTTGCTTCTTGAACTGGCCCCAGGCTCGGCAGAAACCTGGACCAACCTGATGGCGATTCGGGTGGACCTCGGCCAATGGGACGCCATGGTGGGCGACGCGGAGAGCGCATTGGCCCGGTTCCCGCTCGACCCCTTGCTGTACTACTACCACGGCCTGGCCCTTCGGGAAACCCGCCAGTCGGGCAAGGCCGCCAAGGCATTCGAAGGTGGACTCGGCGTGGTGCTGGACAACCCGGTGTTGGAAGGAGCATTGGCGTCGGCGTTGGCGTCGGCCTTGAGGGACGTGAACGAACTCGACGCTTCCGAAGCCGCCTTTGAGCGCAGCCTCAAGGCCATGGAAGACGCCTACGTGCTGAACAACCACGCGTACTACCTCTCTGGCCGCTACACCTTGGACAAAGGCAAGGCGCGGCTTGAGCGGGCACTGGAGTGCAGCACGCGGGCCAACGAATTGAAGCCCGAGGAAGGGAATTTCATGGACACCCAAGCGTACGTGTTGTACAAGCTGGGACGTCACGACGAAGCCTTGGAGTGGATCCTTCGCGCGCAAGACCACGGCATGGCCGGGGATCCTGTCGCGTTGGAGCACGAAGGCGACATTCGGTGGGCCCTGGGCGACAAGGAAGCGGCACGTGACGCGTGGCGCCGGGCTTTGGAGGCCGGAGGCGATGAAGCGGTGTTGAACCCCAAATTGAATCGCCCGTGAGCCCGACCCGACCTGCCACGACATGGGGACGCCTCGGACGAGGAGGCTTGGCCGTGCTTGCCATGGTGTGGATGGGCGCGACCGGATGCCTGACTGGGCGCCGCGCCACCACGGCACTGCCGCTTCGGGAAGCGCCTGAACTCCTGGGCGAGCTCGACGCGCGCGACGCGGAATGGAACACCCTGGGACTGCGCCTCGAATCGACGGCCAGCGCCATGGGCAAGACCGGCACCTTCACCCTGAACGTTCGGGTGGCCCGCGACAGTGTGATTTGGATGAGCATCTCCCCAGCCTTGGGGGTGGAGGCGGCACGGGTGTTGCTGACGCCCGATTCTGTCCAAGTGCTGAGCAAATTGCCCGGCTCCCGGTTTGTGTTCCAGGGCAACTACGCCATGCTCGAAGAAGCCGTGCAGGCGCCTGTGAGCTTCGATTTGGTCCAAGACCTCATCCTGGGTCGTCCGCTCATGATGAACCGCGAATTGGACGAGTACGTGGGCAAGGTCGACGGCGACCGGTACGTGCTGATGAGCAAGTACGACCGCAACGTCCGCAAACTTGTGGGCACCGACGACAAAGAACTTTCGCCCGACGACAGCTTGTCCATCGTGGCAAAGGACAAGAAGGCCGAGCGCCTCCTAGAAAAGGCGGAGAAAAAAGCCGAGAAGAACGAGGCCGACGCCGACGAATTGCTCGTGAAGCGCTACTGGTTGGACGGCGAGACCTTCGACCCGGTCAAGGACGTGGTGGACGACCTCCTGCGGTCCCGAACCGTCAAGGTGGAGCGCAGCGACTTTGACGACACCGACATGGGCCGTTTGCCGAGCCGCGTTCGGATGACCGCAAAAGGTCCGGAAGGCCTCTTCGACGCGCTCATCTACACCAAGCGCCGCCGCGCGGGCCGCGCCTACGACTTCCCGTTCAGCATTCCCGAGGACTTTGAACGCCGCACGGAACTTTGACGGACGCGCCCTGGCACGGGCCTGCACCTTGGCCTTGACCCTGTGGGTGGGGGCCATGGGAGGGGCTTGGACCCAAACCAACGACAAGGCCGCCCTTCAAAAAGAGCGCGACCGCATCACGCAGCAGCTCAAAACCACGGAAAACCTCCTGAATCAAGCGAAGAGCAGCCGCAACGACGCGGCGCAACAGGTCAGCTTACTCAACAAGAAAATCGAGCTTCGCGAAAAGTTGGTGCGGCACCACCAAGCCACCATCCGCTCGTTGGAACGCTCCATGCGCGGCACCGACACCGAGATCCGCACCTTGGAGGGCCACGTCGCCGCCCTGAAAGACGAGTACGCCCGCATGGTGCAACAGGCCTACCGCATGAAGTTGGGCACAAACCCGCTGCTGTTTGTCTTTGCCGCAGAAGACTTCAGCCAGGCCGCGCTGCGCTTCCGGTTGGTCCAGTCCTACACGACGGTTCGGAAGGAGCAAGTGGAGCAGATCGAGGACGCCCAAATCGAGCTCGCCGAAGTCCGCGTCACGCTCAACGACGAGCGCGCCGCCGTGGAGCGCGCCTTGGAGGAACAACAAGCGGAGCGCGATGCGCTGCGGGCCGACCGGGGCGAACGCACCGCCCTCGTCGACCAGTTGCGGGCGGAAGAAAAGCGCCTGCGCAAGGCCCAAAAAGCCCAAGAAAAAGAACGCCAGCGCCTCAACGAGGAGATCAAACGCATCATCGAAGCGGAACTGGCCGCCGAGCGCGCCTCTGCCGCGGGAGAATTCGCCTTGACCCCCGAAGGCAAGATCGTCTCCGAAGCCTTCGAAAAGAACCAACGCACCCTGCCTTGGCCCGTCATGCGGGGGGTGGTGACCCAGGGGTTTGGGCGTCAGGCGCACCCGACGCTGAGCGGCATCACCATTGAAAACAACGGCATCGACATCACCACGGAGGCTGGCAACCGCGTGCTGAGCATCTTCCAAGGGACGGTGTCCAGCAAGTTTTCCCTTCCCGGCGCCGGGACCAGCGTCATTGTGACCCACGGCGCCTACCGCTCCGTGTACACCAACCTGACCAACTGCCCCGTGGAGAAAGGCCAAACCGTCGACGTCGGCACCTTCCTCGGCAACGTGGGCGGGGCCTCCGGCGACAACAGCGTCCTGCACTTCGAGGTGTGGAAGGTCGCGGGCGACGAGCGCACCCCTGTCGATCCACGCAAGTGGCTCACGGCCAAGTGACGGCCACAGCCCCTTTCGCTCCCAACATGTCCTGGCCACCGAATGCCCTGTTGAGGGGATTGTGGAATGCCGCTCACCCGCGACCTTTGCAGCCGTGAAATTGGCGCTCGTCGGCAACCCCAACACGGGTAAATCCACCGTGTTTCAGCGACTCACTGGCAGGTCTGTGTCGGTGGGCAACCTGGCGGGCGTCACTGTGGACACCGCCGTGGCCCCGTGCAAGCACAAGGGCGGGGAGTCGTGGACGCTTCACGACCTGCCCGGCATCTACAACCTGCATGCCCAAAGCGACGATGGCCGCGTCACCGAGCGCACGTTGCTCGATCCACGCCACGCGCACCGGCCCGACGTGGTCATGCTCGTTGCGGACGCCAGCACGCTGCAGGGGCAGTTGTTCCTGATTCTGCAAGTGCGGGAACTGGGGGTGCCGTGCATGTTGCTCCTGAACGACATGCACACCACCGGCCCGTCGCGCTCCGAGCTCCGGAAGCAGGCGCGCGACCTCGAGCGCGACCTCGACATGCCCGTGCGCGTCATCAACGCCCTGGAAGACGACCCGGCCGACTGGGTCAAGGCCTGGGCGCCTTTGCTCGACGCCCCCAAGGCCTGTGCCGCCATCCGTGCCGTGCCCGACTCCATGGAGGAAGGCGTCCGCGCCCTGCGGCCGCATTTGCCCTCCAGCACGCCCGGACTGCTGTGCCATTTGCTTCGGATGCGGAGCGTCCCCGAGTGGCTCTCCGCGGACGCGCAACAGGCGTGGACCGCCGCGCGCGCAACCATGGACAGCCCTGCGGCGATGCAGCTCGAAGAAGCGGGAGAACGCATGGCCCAAATCCAAGCCATCCTCCCCACCCCCGAGCCTTCCGTGGCCCCGGCCACGACGCGTCGCTTGGACGACCTGCTGACCCATCCGGTGTGGGGGGTGCTGGGGTTTGGGCTCATCTTCTTTGTGATGTTCCAGGCGGTCTACAGCTGGGCCACGGTGCCCACGGACCTGTTGGACGGCTGGATGGCGTCCGGCATCGACGCGGTCAACGGGGCGCTGCCCGACACGTGGTGGCGGAGCCTGTTGGTGGACGGTGCCTTGGCCGGCCTGGCGGGCATCTTCATTTTCTTGCCCCAAATCATGATCCTCTTTGGCTTCACGGCCTTGCTGGAACACAGCGGGGCGATGGCCCGTCTCGGCTACGTGGGGGACCGGTTCCTGCGCAAGCTCGGCCTCGGTGGCCGCAGCGCTGTGAGCCTTGTGGGAGGCATGGCCTGTGCCGTGCCTGCCGTGATGGCGGCGCGCGCCCTGCCCGACCGTCGAGAGCGCCTTGTGACCATCCTCGTCACGCCCATGATGACGTGCTCGGCCCGACTTCCGGTCTACGCCTTTCTCATCGCGTTTGTGGTTCCGGACGGCACCGTCCTCGGCTTCAACCGCCAGGGCCTCTTTCTGTACGGACTGTACCTCGCGAGCACGGCGGCCACCCTTCTGATGGCGTGGCTTCTCCACCGTCGCCTGCCGCAGAACGAGCAACGCCGCGAACTCGCCGAGGAGTGGCCGCCATACCGGCTCCCCAAGCTCACCCTCGTGGCAGGCAACATGGTCCGCCAAGGCGCCGTCTTTTTGCGGTCTGCCGGACAAGTCATCCTGATTCTGAGCGTGGTCTTGTGGGGCCTCGGCTTCTTTGGCTCAGGGTCCTTCGCCGAGCGCCAAGCCATGGACCCTGCCGAGCGTCTCGAAACAAGCGTCCTCGGCGCCATCGGAGACGCCATCGAACCCGTCGTCACCCCGCTCGGCT
>WTJL01000160.1:0-1746 GCA_011524845.1 Flavobacteriales bacterium
CCGACCCCCTCGGTGTAAACGAGGTGCTCTGAACCAACTGAGCTAACCGCCCGGGCGGCGCGAAGATAGCGAAGTATGTTTGTTGCCCCATGCGCGACCCTCAAGCAACCCAGGCGGATCAAAGCACTCGGTGGGCAGCTGTGTGGCAACGGTTGCGGGAGACGAAGCCAATGGCTCGGGTGTTGGGCATGTCGTGGCGCCGCTTGCATTCTCCCATGCTGTTCTTGTGGGGAAGGGCGTTGCAGGGCAACCAGAGGCATTGGCCCGACGGCCTTCAATGGTCCCAGCACGCCAAAGCTTTGGCGCCCATTCAGGACTGGCACAAAGAGCTCACCCAATCCTCGGCCCCCTTGGAACGTGTGGACCTCGGGGCGGGTCGGAGGCGCACCGGACGGAAGGAACGCACCACGACCGTCGGGGCATTGGCGCGAACGTCGTTGACCCCATGGAACGAGGTGGCGTCGTTGGGCCGATGGCTCCTGACCATCAAGTCCAAGGGCCGGTGGTTGGAGTTGGGCACGTCGTTGGGCACGACTTCCGCAAGCGTGGCCGCCTTGGGGTGGGAGGTTGAGACCTGGGAGGGCTGCCCGCACACGCTCGACTGGGCCCAACGAGGATGGCAAGAGCTGAACGTCCATGCGTCCATTCAATCGAAGTGTGGCGATTTTCGGACCCTTGTCAAAGACGTACCGTCGGAGCAGATGTGGGACGTGGTCTACGTCGACGGTTTGCACGAGGAACACGCCACGATGGATCTGATTGAGGCCTTGAAATGCCATGTGGAGGTGGCCGTGGTGCTCGACGACATTGCATGGAGCGCGGGCATGCACCGGGCGTGGAAGCACCTTCAGGACGACCCCGACTGGAGGGTGAGTTTCTCTTGGCGAGGTCGCGGTTTCTTGGTCAAGGCACCCCACATGGAGCCGCAGCGCTTTCGTTTGGCCTGACCCTCCGTGCTGCAGCTCGGTCTCACGGCCGGCCAACCTAGCCTTCTTCTTGCTACCTTGGGAGTCCAAAAAACGCACAACATGAAAACTTGGATGATGACCCTCGGCCTCTTGACAATGGCGGCCACGATGACGGCGCAGGACGCGCGCATGACCAGTGAGCAAGACGCCCGCGGCGGAGTGTACCGCACGAGCATTCGCTCCGGCGAGTTCTACGGCACACTGGTGTCCTTCACCCAAGCCAACAACGAGCAGGTCAAGTTCAACGTGGACGACATCGTGCTTCGGATGACCCGCGATCAGGATTTCCTGAAGGCCCTCCAAAACCTGACGACGTACCGCTTCGACAACACCACGCAAGCCTTGAATGTGCTCGCTTCCCACGGATGGGAGGTTCGTTCCGCCATGGTCGTTCGCGGCCGCAACGGCGATGAGCAGCACTTCGTGATGGCGCGTCCGGTGGACAGCATGATGCCAGCATCTCCATGGCTCGAACAACGCAGCGGCGACCGCTCGCGTCAAAAGTAAGCGCCTCTCTGGGAGGGGTTTGGCTCGTGCGCATCTTGGGTGCGTACGTGCTGTTGCAGTTCAGTTGGTGGGCTTATCTGCTCGCGAGCACAGGCGGTGCCCGGGAGCGGTGGATGGTCCTTGGTGAGGGGTCGGTGTTTGCCGCCCTCCTCGTGCTGGGCTTGGTGCGTTTGGAACGCAACTTCCGAAAAGAACGTCTGCGTCTCGCGCGGGAGCGCAACCTCCTGCTGGGGGTGACCCATGAACTGAAAACGCCGCTGGCCAGTGTGCA
>WTJL01000160.1:1846-7806 GCA_011524845.1 Flavobacteriales bacterium
GTGCATGGTCCTGTTGCGCCGGAAAGCGTATCCGTAGAGGGAGACCGTGCCTTGTGGGTGCTCACGGCGTCCAACCTCATTGAGAATGCGTTGAAGTACAGCCAAGGACAGGTTGATGTGGCGGCACGCATGGAGAAAGGCGCTGCCATCTTGGAGGTGCGCGACGAAGGCGAGGGCATTCCTGCTTCCGAACGAGACGCGGCATTGGCTCCGTTTGTTCGGCTTCGGGAGCACGAATCGGGCACGGGGTTGGGCCTGCACCTGGTGGCGCAAACCGCCACGTTGCACGGCGCTTCGGTGGAGATGGAGGATCTGTCAGAGGGAGGTTTTGCGGTGCGCGTGGTTTGGCCTCAGCCGCGTTGAGGCGTCCCCTACCTTTGCGGCGTGAAAACGGCATTGATCATCTTGGATGGTTGGGGTCTCGGACAGACCGATGGCAACAACGCGATTGAAGTGGCGGAAACGCCCTATGTGGACAGCTTGAACGCAGGTGTTCCTCACGCAACACTTCGGACGGACGGAGAGCATGTGGGCCTTCCAAATGGCCAAATGGGCAACAGCGAAGTCGGGCACATGAACATCGGCGCAGGGCGCGTGGTGTACCAAGACCTGCTTCGCATCGACCGGGCTGTGGCCGACGGTTCCCTGGCGCAAGAGCCCGTGTTGGTGGACGCTTTGAAAGAGGCCTCGAAGCCCGGCAAGCGGTTGCATTTGATGGGGTTGGTGTCTCGGGGTGGCGTGCACAGCCAGCAAACGCACCTGCATGCCTTGGTCGATGCGGCGGAGGCCGCAGGCGTGCCCGATTGTGTCGTCCATGCGTTCACCGATGGCCGCGACACGGCGCCTCAAATGGGAACCACCTACTTGCAGGATTTGGAAACCCACCTGTCGGACAAAAAGGCGCGCATCGCCACAGTGCACGGCCGGTACTACGCCATGGACCGCGACAAGCGCTGGGAGCGAGTGGCCAAGGCCTACCGCGCCCTGCTCGGGGAGGTGGACACGGAGCATGAATCGGCCATTGCTGGCGTCCAAGCGCACTACGACCAGGGCATCACAGACGAGTTTGTGGAGCCGTTCCGCGTCCAAGGTGTGGACGGTGTGGTCCGCCCCGGAGACGTGGTGCTGTGCTTCAACTTCCGCACCGACCGATGCCGAGAAATCACCCAGGCGTTGACCCAGGAATCCTTCGAAGACCACGGAATGGCGCCCTTGGACCTGCACTACGTCACCATGACCAATTACGACGAGAGCTTCAAGGGTGTGCACGTTTTGTACGACAAGCCCAACCTCGTCAACACGATCGGTGAAGTGGTGAGTGCGCATGGCCGCACGCAATTGCGCATGGCGGAAACGGAGAAATACCCGCACGTGACGTTCTTCTTGAGCGGGGGACGCGAGGAACCCTTCGAGGGCGAGCAACGCGCCATGGCCGCCAGCCCCAAAGTGGCGACGTACGATTTGAAGCCTGAGATGTCGGCGCCTGAATTGACGGACAAGGCTGTGGATGCCTTGACCACGTGGCGCCCTGACTTCCTGTGTCTGAACTTCGCCAACCCGGACATGGTGGGGCACACCGGGGTGTTTGAGGCAGTGGTCAAGGCCGTAGAAACGACCGATCGTTGTTTGGAAAAGGTGATGGAGACGGCCAAGTCCGAGGGCTACGCCGTGGTCGTCATTGCCGACCATGGAAACGCCGACCTCGCACGAAACGCGGACGGTACACCGCACACGGCCCACACCACCAACCCTGTGCCCGTATGGGTACACAGCCCGGCGCACGGTTCAGTCCAGGACGGCATTTTGGCCGACGTGGCTCCGACGGTGTTGGCGTTGATGGGGGTGCCCCAGCCTGAAGAAATGACGGGGCAGTCCTTGGTGTAACCGAAGAAAAGTCCAGGCGTCTGAAGTCAGGCGCGATGGCCCGGCACGGTGTCAGTCTTGGCGCAGCAACGTGAGCTGTCCGGCCTCTTTCATGCCGTCTGCCCGAATCAGCACCCACTGGTAGGTGCCTTCTGGGGCATCGTTTCCGTTGTCGTACCGGCCGTTCCACACGAGCTCGAATTCGGCATCGGTGGCGGTTTCGTCCTGGAAGACAATGGTTCCGTAGCGGTTGTAGATCATCAGGCGTGAGCCCATGTACCCGTCCAGTCCACGAATCCGGAAGTTGTCGTTGTCGCCGCTTGCATCTGGGGTGAAGACGTTGGGCACCACGCAATCGCGCACGCGGACCAAAGCCTCTGTTTCGTAGCCGCATGTGTCCACAAGGGTCAGCACCCCTTGCCAAGTGTCTTCCACCACGTCCGCGACAATGCCGTTGAGCTTCCAACGCTCGCCGGTTTCTGTGGCATCCACGATCAAGGGCACGTCTGAGAGGTTGTTGGTGATCAGAGACACGCCGTTGAAACGCACGTCTTCCACTAGAATGCCGGAATTGAAGGCTGGGAAGTCTTGGGTGTTGCCACCGCAGATCTCCGCCTCTGTCATCACGGGGTACAACACTTCCTGCTCGAAAGTGAAGGCCTTGCCACATTGGTCAATGACGATGAGTTCAATGTTGTGGCTGGGCAACAACGCGCCCTCGTCGTCGGTCATGGTGAAGAGCGAATCGAACGACACCGTCCAATCGGCCGGATCGGCCCATGCGTTGTTCCATTCGTTGTTGTCCCAGACGTAACGGAAGGGGCCGTACCCTGTGATGTTGTCGTAACCGAGGACTTGGGTTCCGTCGAGGTTTTGGCAATCGACGTCAGAGGGCGTCGCTTCCACAGGGATGGGGTCCAAGATGACCACCTTGGAAGTCGTGGTGATCAATTCGCCACAGCCGTTGATGTATTCGTAGGTGATTTCCACAAACTCCACCCCTTCGTTGGCCCCGTCGTCGACGACACCAAGCGTGATCTCGCTTTCGGTTTGACCGGGCGTCATGATCACTTCGTCGAACGTGTCGCTGTAGTCCAAGCCCAAAATCGCCGAGCCCGCCAACCCCAAGTACAGGGTGTCGAGCAAATCCGCTTCCACCTCGGGACGGATGACGGTGAAGCGGGCGTCGTTGCACCCTTCGATGATGACGGCATCGATCACGGTTTCTTGGCCGTCCACCGTCACGATGGTTTCGTTGTTGGCCGACCATTCGCCGAAGGGGAAAGATTCGCCGTTGGGGTAGTTGAAGACCGAAGGCAACCCCACCGATTCCTCATAGGGAACAAGGTTTTGGAGCCCGCCGGCGGAGAAGGGGACCGCGTCGGCTTCGAGGTTGACGGCGTTGGAGCTGAAGGACCCTGATTCGAGCACCACAAAAGATTCCAATGCAGTGTCGGAGCCATCGGCAATGGCCAATTTGATGTGGTACGTTTCACCGCACTGGACGGCCGCAGCCGCCGTGAAGGTGGTGGTGTATCCGTTGGTGCAAATGCCTTCTTGCGCTGGGTTGTCGATGTAATAGTCGCTGTTGGTCACGTTGTTGACCGAGCTGATGGTGACCGGCAACAATGGATCGGATTCGGGAACCTGGGCAATGTTGATGGCGCCGTCGGGGAAACCCGCTGGCGAAGCATATGGACCCGTGATGCCAGGGCCGCTCAAGAAAAAGGCGAAGATGTCGTTGTACGTGGTGTTGACGTAGGTAAGGTATTCGTCAGATCCAAACACATAGTTGAACGCGATGCTGTCCCCGCCAGCCTCAAAGTCGAATTCCAAAATGCACACGTCGTTCACACTGCTCACGGTGAAGGTTTGGTTGATGAGCGGAGGCACCGAGTTGGCCACGTCCAGCAAATCTTGGTCCGGCACTGAGCCACCCAAGCAGTCGCCGCAAAATCCTTCGCACGTGGCGTCGTCCGTGTTGAGCATGAGTCCGGATTCCACGGAGAACACCCCGCCTCCATTTTCGAGCAGCCCCAACTGGGCGAGGCTTCCCGTGTAGGTGATGTTGGTCGCCGTGACCCCTTCACCAAGAAGAATCTCTTGGACGTACTCTTCTGCCGTGGTGTAGGGCTGGGTGATGGTCACCTGACCCGTCATCTGAAGCGACAGCACCGCGCTTGCGCAGGCGAGTCCGAGGGTTTTGAAGAAAGCGTTCATGGGCAGAGTTCAAATGGATTCTTGCAGTGTGTATCTCCCAAACTTACGAAAGGGCACAAGGGTTGTTTGGAGGGGCACCGCCTAACTTCGCACCATGGATGGTGGACAACCCTTGATTCATGCGCGCGACTTGCGCAAGACGTACCACGTTGGCGATCAAGTGGTTCATGCATTGGACGGGTTGGATTTGGACATTCGAACCAACGAATACGTGGCGTTGATGGGGCCTTCAGGCTCCGGCAAGTCGACCCTGATGAACATGTTGGGGTGCCTCGACAGCCCCACGTCAGGGTCGTACATCCTCAATGGCCAAGACGTCAGCCGACTGGCGGACGATGCTTTGGCCGACATCCGAAACCGAGAAATTGGGTTTGTGTTCCAAACCTTCAACCTGTTGCCACGCTACACCGCGTTGGAAAACGTGGCCTTGCCAATGGTGTACGCCGGCATGGGCAAAGCGGAGCGCTTGGCCCGGGCCCAAGAAGTGCTGGACCAGGTGGGGTTGGGGGACCGCATGGACCACCGGCCCAACGAACTCAGCGGCGGTCAACGTCAACGCGTGGCCGTGGGACGGGCGCTGGTGATGCGGCCGAGCATCATTTTGGCCGATGAGCCCACAGGCAACTTGGACACAGCCACGTCGCAAGAGGTGATGGAGCTGTTTGGGGACATCCAAAAAGCGGGCAACACCGTCATTCTTGTGACCCACGAAGAAGACATCGCCGCGTACGCCCATCGCACCGTGCGCCTCCGCGACGGACGGGTCGAGTCGGACCGCTGAGGCTGAAATTCCTGCCTGTGGCGAAGGGAAGCCGGGCGGTCTGTCTTTACTTTGTAGGAAGACCCCGCGAGGCGGGGAAAAGCCATTGACATGACGGATTCTCAGACCCAAGCGCGCACGCGCATTGCCCTTCTTTTGAACGACTCCATGGTCGGCCAAACCGTCCGCGTGTGCGGGTGGGTTCGCACGTTCCGGAACGACCGTTTTTTGGCGGTCAACGACGGGTCCACGTTGCACAATTTGCAGCTGGTGGTCGACAAGGACAACACGCCTGAAGACGTGCTGAAGCAGCTCCACACAGGGGCGGCGATCGAGGCCGTGGGCGAGTTGGTGGAAAGCCAAGGGGGAGGGCAGGCGACCGAGGTCAAGGTGACCGAGTTGTCCGTCCTCGGCGGAGCAGACCCGGAAGAGTTCCCCATCCAGATGAAGCGACACAGCCTGGATTTCTTGCGGGAAAAGGCGCACCTGCGCTTCCGGACCAACACGTTTGGCGCGGTGTTCCGGGTGCGTCACGCGCTTCAATACGCCGTGCACACCTTCTTCCACGAGCGCGGGTTTTACCAGATGCACACGCCCATCATCACCGGCAGCGACGCCGAAGGGGCGGGCGAAATGTTCCGTGTGACGACGTTGGATTTGGCCAATCCGCCCCGCACGGAGGACGGCGCTGTCGATGAAGGACAGGACTTTTTTGGCAAGGAGGCCAACCTGACAGTCAGCGGTCAGCTCGAAGCGGAGTTGGGAGCGATGGCGTTGGGGCAGGTGTACACGTTTGGTCCCACGTTCCGCGCAGAAAACAGCAACACGAGCCGTCACTTGGCGGAGTTTTGGATGATCGAACCAGAGATTGCCTTCGCCGATTTGAAGGACGACATGGCCCTGGCAGAGGATTGTTTGAAGTATGTCTTGGGCTACGCGCTTGAGCATTGCGCGGACGATTTGGCCTTCCTGGAAAAGCGGGAACTGGACGCTGAAAAGCAATTGCCGCAGGCCGACCGCCACGAGCATCCTTTGCGTGCACGGTTGCAGGCGGTGGTCGACGCCCCGTTCACCCATTTGACGTACACGGAAGCCATCGATTTGCTGCGGAATTCGA
>WTJL01000172.1:0-7699 GCA_011524845.1 Flavobacteriales bacterium
CCGTCATGTCCCCCTTGATCATGATGTCCATGAGGGCGAGGTCAGGCTTGTGCTTCAGGGCAAGTTCAATGGCCTTTTCTCCGTTGTCCGCCGTGGCCACCACGTTGTATCCAAGCTTGCCGAGGCAGCGCTCAATGTCTTTCCGAACGATGCTCTCGTCCTCTGTCACCAAAATGTTGATGGCCATGGGTTTGTCTTGCAGGTGTGAATCGTCAGGCGCGTCGTTGAGCCTCACTCAGATGGGGTAAATCTAACCAAAAAGCTGCACCCCTTTCGGCCCTGATCCACGCTCGTTACCACCAACTCCCCGTCAATTTGTTCGGTCAAAGCCTGGACGAGGTACACCCCAAGAGAGTCGTTCTTGGCAAAGTCCATTCCCGGAGGAAGGCCCACCCCATCGTCGGACACCTCGAGCTCGACAGCACCTCCTTCCACATGTTGAATGCGCAGGGTGATGGTGCCTTGGGCCCGGTCGGGGAACGCGTACTTCAACGAATTGGACACAAGCTCGTTCGTGATCAAACCGCAGGGAATGGCTTGCTCCAAACTCAAGTACACCTCGTCAAACACCGTTTGAAGCACCACTTCGCAATCGCTGCGCGAGTAACTCTGGATCAAATTCGCACTGAGACGTTGCAGGTATTCGGCAAAACTGATGTTCGCAAAATCGGTGTTGCGGTAGAGCGACTCATGGATGAAACTCATCGTCGCAATGCGGTTGGTGCTCTCTTCGAGAAGGTTGAGCGTCTCCGGATCTTTCACGAACGACTTCTGCAAATTCAGCATGCTGCTGATCACTTGCAGGTTGTTCTTCACGCGGTGATGCACCTCTTGCAGAAGCACCTCTTTCTCCTTCAGTGCACTTCGGATGGCGCGGTCGATTTCCTTGCGCTCCGTAATGTCGTAGGCGATGCAACTGATTTCACGTTGGTCTTCTCCCAAACTGACGGGATTCAAGAACACTTGGTACCAACGGCTCTCGCCGTGAACCGTTTTCAATGGCAACTCAAACTGTTGAGGTTTGCCCTCCATCGCCCGCAAAAACAGCCGCAGTTGTCCTTGGTAAGGCTCTTCGTCCACCACACGTGAAATCTTCTCAATGAACGATTTGGAACCGTCAAACGTCAGCCCAAAGTCGTACTCGAAGATGTTCTTGAAGTTCTTGTTGAAGGCGTTCACCCGGTCGGCGCTGTCCATCGTGAACATGATCATGTTCTCGGTGGAATCGAAGATGGACTCAAGTTTGGCGCTTTGGGTTTTGGCGCGTCGCTCGTGGAGCAACATGTCGGTGATGTCCAGGTAAATCCCTCGAACCCCTGTGGGCTTGCCTTTGTCGTTGTGCTGGATGGTCGCCCCACCCAACATGGTCAACACCTTTCCATCGGCCGCGACGAATTCACGCTCCACACCCGATTCTGCCAGCGCTTTGATCCACGTTTTGCCTCGTTTGGGCAACCCTTGAATGACGTCGTGCACGGTTCGTTTGGACAACTCCACCTCGGAATACCCCAAAAGCTCATTGAACGAAGGGTTGGTGTAGGTGAAGAAACCGCTGTCGTCCAGGGTGAAGATGGCGTCATTCGCATTGTCGAGGATGCTTCTGTACCGTTCCTCACTCGCCTTCAATTCTTCTTGCGCCAGTTTGGCCTCAGTGATGTCACGACCCACCGCCATGGCGCCAAAAATTCCATCTTCCTCATCCCGCAACAACGCCACGGTCAGATACATTGGGAACACATCGCCATTCAACCGTCTTCCCACCGTTTCTCCGGAGAAGTTGGCGTTGGTGTAGACATGGTCTCGAATGCGCTCAGCCTCTGCCTTGGTCGCCACAAAATTCCTGAATTGGTATTGGTCAGGATCAGCACCAAACTCCAACCCAAACTCCACAGCAAAGGCCTGGTTGTACTGGGTCAACGCACCCTCCTCGTTGAACGCCACAATCATGTCAATGGACGACTCAATGATGCTTCGGTTGAGAAGTTCCGCATCGGCGAGCCTCAATTGGGTGGCTTTGTGCCGCTCGATTTCTTCCTTCAAGAGGTGGTTCGCCTCCTCGGCCAACGTGGCCCGCATCTGCTCTCGAATCAACGCCACCCTGGTCCGCAAATCCGTCAAGGTGACCTGCACAGCCGGCGACCGGTCGTGGAACGACAACGTCATGCGAATGCCTACTTCCACCACATCCTTGTCTGCCGTGGTCATCCGCACCTCTCGGTACGGTGGCCGTTCACCCCGTTCCACCAACCGAATGTCTTCTTGCAACACCGCTTGGTCGTCCTCGTGAAACAAGGAGACAAACATCTCATCGTACACCTCGTCCTCCATCCGCGCACCCATCAAGTCCAAAACCCCTGGGTTGCTGTACTTCACCTTGCCATCCACCATGAGAAGCAATCCCATGGGGCTGGTCTCCACCAACATTCGAAAACGCTCCTTGGTTTGGAGCAAATCCAATTCTGTGCGCTTCCGTTCGGTGATGTCGTACACCATCAACACCGTTTGGTTGGTGGTGGAATCTGTGGAACGTGTGGCTTCGAGGTGAATGGTTCTCCCTTGTTGGGTGATGCCTTGAAGCTCCACCCTCGAGCGTGCGAATTTCCGGGCACCCAACCGTTGCCAATCCCTTGGATTCACCAACGACAGAATGTCCTCGCCAATGGGCAGTTCTTTCCAACCAAAGAGAATGGCAAATTGCTCGTTGGCGTCGACGATTTGGTTGCCTTCCAAAAACGCAATGCCCTCCATGGCGTGACGGGCCAGGGATCGGAAGCGTTGTTCGCTGTCGCGGATGACCTGCTCGTACACCATCCGTTCGCTGATGTCGCGAATTTGAAGCAACAACGTGCCGTCCCCCACTGGAACTGCCTTCCATTCCGCATCGAATGCTGAGCCCGTCTGACGCAATGCCCGGCAGCGCATCTTGGCTGGCTGTCCTTTTTGGGCGCGCTCAACTTTGGCTTCGAACAATCCCCGTTCATCCCCTTCCAACACCCACATGCCACCTTGAACCTCCCACACGCGTTCCACGCCTGCATTTTTCGATGTCCAGTCCAACATGCGACACGCCTGCGAATTCCAAGCCACGGGCTTTCCAGCATCCACCAAAATCATGGCTTCAGGGCAAGCTTCGAGAAGCTGGAGTTGGGCTTTCGTCATGTGTTCAGTTGCTCTTCAGCTTGCCGTCGCGACGTTTGTCCACCTTCGAACCGTCCACCTTGCGCAGCTTGCCGTACCGGTAAATGTACTCGTGCAAGACGGATCCCTGTGCATCGTACAAGCGCCATTTCTTGTGTTTGGCGCCTCCTTCATACCTCCCTTCTTCCTCCAACACCCCATTGGGATGCCATGTGCGGTGCCTTCCCGAGGGCTGGCCAAGGGAAAATTCACCTTCAAACTGTCGCTTGCCACTTCCGTACGTGTGGACCCACAACCCATCTTTTTGGCCCAACACATAACGACCTTCCTCCAGGTGGTCGTTGACCCTCAAGCGCCACACTCCATCCCGTTCTCCATCCACGTATTGACCAGATACAATGGCCTCACCTGCAGTGTCCAATTCTAGGAACTCGCCGTCCAACTTGCCCACATGGTGTTCCTCCAATCGATGAATGTTCCCACCTGGATACCACCACGTCCATCGACCGTGAACCTTTCCGGACCGGTAACTTCCCTCCTGCTCTTTTTCCCCAGATTCCCTGTAGAACACCCACACACCTTCTCGCAGGTCGTTCTCGTACCTGCCTTCTGATTTCAAAGAACCACTGGGCCAGTAATCCTTCCATGGACCCTCTCGAGTGCCATCTTTCAGCGTGATGCCTTCCGCCACCAACGCATCGTTGGCAAACACGGAACCTCCCACCACTTCACCTTGGTTGTCAAACCTCCTGGCCACCCCTTGTTTCACCCCATCCACGTACGTCACGGTTTCGGAAAGGGTACCGTCTTCCCTTCTGATTTCTTGCAGCTCAATCACCGGTTCTCTGGACTCTTCTTGCACCACTTCTTCCCCAAACAGGAACTCCCTCACACGAACCAAACTGCCCCTGGCATCGAAGTACTGAAACACCCCATGGGCCAAACCATCCACATAGAATCCAGTCTCAAGCAGGCGTCCAGTGGGGTGAAACACCTTCCATGGACCTTCTTTCAGCCCTTGATCGTTGAACCGATTGAACGATTCGGAGGCCACCAACCTGTCGTTCTTGAACCATCGGTAACCGTGTGGTTCGTTCTTCACGTTGAACAACGTGGCCTTTCCTTCCCTCTCGTCCTTTTCAAACGGAACAACCATGCGCTTGGATCCATCTTTTCTGAACGTCGTGGACCATTGCTCGCGCATTCCACGGTTCCAAAACACAGAATCTGTCAATGCACCATCTGTCCAAAGGGTTTGCCATCCGTGTTTCTGACCTTGGTCGTATTCCGACGTTTCTCGCAAGCCTCCTTCGTTGTAAAATCGCCACTGTCCATGAGGCTTGTTGTTCCTGCGCGCTCCCTCGCTGAGCAACACCCCCTGATCGCTGAAGCTCTTCCACACACCCGCAGGCACGCCCTCCACCAAACACCCTTCACTCGCCACGGATCCATTCGCATGCTTGAACGTCGTCCAAACACACCCTTTCAAATCTGGTTGGGCCCAGCTCCAAATGGGTTGTCCACACAGTACAATGAAAATGAATTTTTTAAAAAAAGAAGAGGTAGTGGTAGTAGGCATGTGGATGGCGGGGAAAACTCGCAATGGGCAGGCCTTGGATTTCACAATGTCCACGGCCCATTCACAAAGTTCAGAAGCAGTTGTTGAATTTAAAGCCTTGAGGACAAAGGCTTGACCACGGTTTTGCACACGTTGTGGATGAGACGTTGGTTGGGAAAGTTGGACCATGTCGTCCTGTGCACAACCTCGCGTCAAACTGAGCAAAACACGTGTGAAAGTCAGCTCTTGAAAATTTGGAAAGAGACCCAAGCCACTGGCTTAGGTGAAGAGAAGTGGCTTTCCAAATAAAGTTCTTCTTCGCTACCCACAGGTTCATGAACGGGGGATGTGGGTATTTTCGTGGCATGATTGTCAGCATTGGATGCGACCATGCAGGACCTGAATTGAAGGCCCGCATCGCACAACACCTCGAAAGCCAAGGACACCAGATGTTGAACCGAGGCACAGACTCCTCCGACAGCGTTGATTACCCAGACCATGCCCATGCTGTGGCAGAAGATGTGGCAGGGGAACACGCTGGGTTGGGCATCTTGATCTGCGGCTCTGCCAACGGTGTGGCCATGACGGCCAACAAGCACAGCGACGTTCGGGCGTGCATTGCCTGGACTCCAGAAGTGGCTGCCCTTGGACGTCAGCACAACAACGCCAATGTTCTGTGCATTCCTGCGCGTTTTGTCTCTGAGGAAACAGCGCTGGCCA
This sequence comes from Flavobacteriales bacterium, assembly GCA_011524845.1. Lineage (GTDB taxonomy): Bacteria > Bacteroidota > Bacteroidia > Flavobacteriales_D > Sanyastnellaceae > UBA11663. The sequence goes on from WTJL01000172.1 coordinate 5,417, forward strand.
TGGTGGATGCCTTTTTCTCTTCGGAATTCGAAGGTGGACGTCATGCCCGACGCGTGGGAAAGATCGCCTGCGCCATGGTGGCCATGTTCGCATTGGTGACCTCGGGCTGGGCCCAACGTGATTTGACAGACCCAGGTTTTGTGAATTCAGTCACCATGGACGAGAAGCAGCTCAAGGTGCATTTGAGCATTCTCGCTAGCGATGGATTTGAGGGAAGAGAAACGGGTGAACCCGGCCAACGAAAGGCAGCATCGTACCTCGAGGCGTACTATGCGTCTCTGGGATTCGAGCCTTGCAACGAGGGCTCGTTCTTTCAACAAGTCCCCATGTTGAACACCCAAATCAAGGGTGGAACCCTGTCGGTTGGCAACGACACGTTGGTGTTGGCAGAAGACTTTTTGGTCTACCCTGGATTGGAGGTGACATCGTTGGTGGAAGAGCCGTTGACGTTTGTGGGATATGGCATTCAAGAAGGAAAGTGGAACGACTACAAGAAGTACAAGGGTGGCGGAGTTGTGCTTTTCTTGGATGGAGAACCGACGGATGCAGAGGGCAAAGCTCTGTTGTCAGAGGACGGCTCTGAAACGGTGTGGGGCGAGTCTTTGGGCCAAAAAAGAGAGCTCGCCGTGGACATGGGTGCCAAGGCTGTGGTCGTCGTGATGGACGACGAGGCCTTTGGAATGCGGTCGAGCCGAATGAAGCGTTGGATGCTGCGAAAGTCGACCACGCTGAACCGTGAGAAGGAAGGGGAAGGCACCAACCTCCCCACCCTGTTTGTGCCTGCATCCAAGGTGGATGCGTGGTTGTCAGGAAGCAAAGTGGGATCGTTGGAAACGTATCGGTCCAAGTGCGCCACAGGAAAGTCGTCGAAGGCTGTCCAATTGGAATCTCCTTTTGGGTTGTCCATTGACCAGCTTCGGTCAGAATTCGAAGCAGAAAACGTCTTGGCGTTTTTGGAAGGCTCAGATCCTGAACTCAAAGACGAAGTGATCGTCATCACCTCACACTACGACCACGTGGGGATCATCGACGGCGAAATTCACAACGGGGCAGACGACGACGGCTCGGGCACGGTGACGGTGATGGAGTTGGCTCGGCAGTTTGTGAAGTTGGGCGAAGACAGAGACCTCCGTCCCCGACGCAGCGTGCTGTTCATGAACGTGGTGGGTGAAGAAAAAGGTCTGCTCGGCAGCGAATACTACGCCGACCACCCCGTGTTTCCCCTTGCGAACACCGTGGCCAATTTGAACATCGACATGATTGGCCGCACCGACGCCGACCATGAAGACGACCCGCGGTACGTGTACCTCATTGGAGCGGACAAGTTGAGTTCAGAGCTTCACGAAGTGAGTGAATACTGCAACGAGACGTACACCAACCTCGCCTTGGATTACACGTACAACGCACCAGACGACCCCAACCGGTTCTACTACCGGAGCGACCACTACAACTTTGCGAAGAACAACATCCCCGTGATCTTCTATTTCACAGGCGTTCACGAGGATTACCACAAGCCGGGCGACGATTGGGACAAGATCATGTACCCCAAAATGGCGGAAATCGGCAAGTTGGTGTTCCACACGGCGTGGCACTTGGCCAACATGGATCAGCGCATTGTGGTCGACAAAGTCAACGACTTCCCGAGCGACCGCTGAGGCGGTTGAGTTGTTCCCGGAAAAAGGCTTGTTCAACGGCATACCCCTCCCTTGTGGCGGGTCCGTTGAACCCGGTGTGAATGACAGGGTCCGATCCAGGGGCCCAAAACACGGTGGTGGGAAAGGAATGAACGGTGTCGACCACACCAATGGCTTCTGCAGCCACACGCTTGCTCGCCCGTCCTCCCAACAACACGTCCCAGGTGAGGCCGAGTTCGGTCTGGAACTGGCTCAAGCGAGGCAAAATGGACGCGTCGGTGGTCCGTTCAAAGGCAAGGGTGACGAACTGAAGGTCGTCGTGCTGTGGTGCGAGATCGGCCAACAAGCGGGCTTCGTCCATGCAATTGGGACACCAAGTGCCCATGACGTCCACGACCAGACCTTTTTTGCCAGCGTCGGCCAGGGTGTTGGCGTCCCACGTGACGGTGTCTCCTGAGGCGTTGACGCCCCGAATGCCCATGGTTTGTCCGTTGAAAGGCTGTTGGGCGCTCTTCCACACATGGCGTTCCTGTTCCTTTCTCACCCCAGTGAACGATGTCTTGTAGTGGGTGCCCGAGAGGAAGGTTCCACCAATCAAGGAATCTCCATCCATGGTGGCGTCAAATCTGAAGAGATGAGCACCGTCAAA
>WTJL01000172.1:7799-14571 GCA_011524845.1 Flavobacteriales bacterium
GGAGAGTCCAAAGCCGTGTCAGACCCACAAGAGGTCCAGCCAAGAATCAACACGAAAGCACAAAGGCCGCACAAGGCGGCCTTTGATGTCAGATGCGGGAAGAGGATCATGCCCGCAAGGTAATGGGGACGACTCAGAGGTCGAACTTGATGCCTTGCGCAAGCGGCAAGTCGCTTCCGTAGTTGATGGTGTTGGTTTGGCGACGCATGTAGGCTTTCCAAGCGTCAGAACCAGATTCGCGTCCACCTCCCGTTTCTTTTTCACCACCAAAGGCGCCACCGATTTCAGCGCCCGAAGTGCCAATGTTGACGTTGGCGATTCCACAATCCGAACCTGCGCAAGACAAGAAGGCCTCCGCTTCGCGAACGTTGTTGGTCATGATGGCGGAAGACAACCCTTGAACCACGCCGTTTTGCATGGCAATGGCCTCGTCGAGGGTGTCGTACTTCATCAAGTACAGGATGGGCGCAAAGGTCTCGTGCTGGACAATCTCCAAGTCGTTGGTGACTTCTGCAATGGCTGGCTTGACGTAGCATCCGCTTTCGTAGCCGGCGCCTTCCAAACGTCCACCTGGGACAAGCACGCTTCCCCCCTGCTCCACCACAGCCTCCAAGGCGCGCTCGTATTGCGCCACAGCGTCGGTGTCGATGAGTGGTCCCACGTGGTTGTTTTCGTCCAAGGGGTCGCCAATGCGGATTTGCTTGTACGCCTGGGTGAGCTGGTCGCGCACCTTGTCGTAGATGCTGCTGTGAATGATGAGTCGTCGCGTGGAGGTGCAACGCTGACCACACGTTCCAACAGCGCCAAACACCGTCGCGGGAATGACCATCTTGAGGTCCGCTTCAGGGGTGATGATGATGGCGTTGTTTCCACCCAACTCCAAGAGGGAGCGACCGAGACGAGCAGCGACAGCTTGTGCCACAATTTTGCCCATGCGAATCGAGCCTGTGGCCGACACAAGGGGAACGCGACGGTCTGCGGTCATCATTTCACCCACAGTGTAATCGCCGTTGACGATGCAGCTCGTTCCAGCGGGGAGGTTGTTGGCCTCCGCCACTTCGTTCCAAATGTGCTGGCACGCGATGGAGCACAGAGGTGCTTTTTCTGAGGGCTTCCACACGCAAACGTCTCCTGCGATCCAAGCAAGCGCGGTGTTCCAGCACCACACCGCCACGGGGAAGTTGAAGGCACTGATGATGCCCACCACGCCGAGGGGGTGGTATTGCTCGTACATACGGTGGTTGGGACGCTCAGAGTGCATGGTCAGGCCGTAGAGTTGACGGCTTTGGCCCACCGCGAAGTCGCAGATGTCGATCATCTCTTGAACCTCGCCCAATCCTTCTTGGTAGCTCTTGCCCATTTCGTAGGACACGAGGGCGCCGAGGCTTTCTTTTTTGGCCCGAAGGGCATCGCCATACTGACGAACAACCTCTCCGCGCTGGGGAGCGGTCCATTTGCGCCACTCGACGAAGGCTTCTGTGGCGGCGTCCATGACGCGCTCGTAATCGTCCGACGTTGCCGTGCTGAGCGACGCAATGCGCTTGCCATCGACAGGGGAGTGGCTTTCAATGTTGGCCCCTGAGCCAAAGGCTTCTGCGCCAATCATGACGCCGGGGTTGTGGTCTTGGATGCCGAGGTCGGCAAGGATGTGTTGAATGTTCATGCGACCTCAAAGGTACACGCTACCGGCCGAGGTAGACCATCAGGACACTGAGGTCTGAAGGGCTGACGCCACTGATGCGGGAAGCTTCTCCCAGCGTTCGAGGTCGACGCTCGGTCAGCTTTTGGCGCCCCTCGAAGCTCAGAGAGGTGAGGCGGTGAAAGTCGAGGTCTTCAGGAATGGAGAGGTGGTCGAGCTTGCCCAAACGGTCGGCCATGTCTTGTTCTTTGGCGATGTAGCCTTCGTATTTGACCTGGATTTCAACTTGCTCCAAGACCTCAGGCCCATGCTGCTGGGTAAGCGCTTGAACGTCGTCCATGCGTTCCGTCATGGCAGCCAGGGTCACGTGGGGGCGCGTCAAGATTTCCTGAGCGCGCACGGCGTGCTTGAGAGGGGACGAGTTGACAGCCTCGAGGACGGATTGGGCGTTGTCAGGGGTCACGCTGAGGTTTTGGAGTCCTTTTCGCAGGGTTTTGACACCGGCGAGTTTGGTGTCCAAAGCGGCCAAGCGTTCGTCGCTTGCCAAGCCCAATTCATGGGCGAGTGGGGTCAGGCGCTCGTCGGCGTTGTCTTGGCGGAGAAGGATGCGGTACTCTGCCCGGGACGTGAACATGCGGTACGGTTCTTCCGTGCCTTTGGTCACGAGATCGTCGATCAACACGCCGATGTAGGCCTGGCTGCGGCTGAACGTGATGGGTTCTTTGTTCCACGTGGAACGGGCGGCGTTGATGCCTGCCATGAGACCTTGACACGCGGCCTCTTCGTACCCCGTGGTGCCATTGATTTGGCCTGCGAAGTACAATCCCTCCACCAGGCGTGTCTCGAGGCTGTGCTGAAGCTGCGTGGGAGGGAAGTAGTCGTATTCCACAGCGTACCCAGGTCGGAACATCTTGGCGTGTTCAAAACCGGGAATTTTGCGCATGGCGCGGAGCTGGACGTCTTCTGGAAGGCTTGTGCTGAATCCATTGACGTAGATCTCACAGGTGTTCCAACCCTCGGGCTCAACAAACACTTGGTGGCGGTCCTTGTCTGCAAAGCGGTCGATTTTGTCCTCGATGCTCGGGCAGTAGCGGGGACCGAGGCCGCGAATGCGGCCATTGAACATGGGAGAGCGGTCGAATCCTTCGCGCAACAGGTCGTGGACCTCGGTGGAGGTGTACGTGATGTGGCAGGGGATTTGACGCGTGATGGGGTGGTGGGGGAGGTAGCTGAATCGGCCGGGGTTGACGTCGCCGGGTTGTTCGGTCATTTTGCTGTAGTCCAAGGAGCGTCCGTCGACACGTGGCGGGGTTCCCGTCTTCATGCGTCCGCTTTCGAAGCCCAGGTCGACGAGCTGCTCGGTGATCCCCATGGAGGCACGCTCGCCGGCGCGACCGCCTCCAAACTGCTTTTCTCCAATGTGCAACAGCCCGTTCAAAAAGGTTCCGTTGGTGAGCACCACAGACTTGGCGCGAATCTCCATGCCGAGTCCTGTTTTGACCCCAACGCAACGGCCACCTTCCGTGAGGATGCCAACCACACTGTCTTGCCAAAAGTCGAGGTTGGGCGTGCCCTCGAGCATCTCTCGCCAGGTTTGGGCGAAGAGGTTGCGGTCGTTTTGAGTCCGAGGGCTCCACATGGCGGGGCCCTTGGATTTGTTCAGCATGCGGAACTGAATGGCGCTGCGGTCGGACACGAGGCCGGAGTACCCGCCAAGGGCATCGACCTCTCGAACGATTTGTCCTTTGGCGATGCCTCCCATGGCGGGGTTGCACGACATCTGCCCAATGACCCCCATGTTCATGGTGACCAAGAGGGTGGAGGCGCCCAAATTGGCTGCTGCCGCCGCGGCTTCGTTGCCGGCGTGTCCGGCGCCGACCACAATCACATCGTACGTCTGAATCATCGACGCAAAGGTCGGGAGGAACGTGCTTAGGCCCTGTGTTCCACGTGGAACAATGCCAAAGCGTGGTCCTCGGCCTGCCGCATGGCGGCGGCGTCTGCTGGTGTTTTGTCTTTGAACCCAGCCAAGTGCAGGAGGCCATGCGCCATGACACGACGCAACTCCTCCTGAAACACAATGCCCTGATTTTCAGCGTTTTCCAACACCCTTTCGAAGGAAATTAGCAAATCTCCTGACAGCTGGGTGGCCTCGCTGTGGTCGAAGGTGATGATGTCGGTGTAGGTGTCGTGATCGAGGTACTTCCGGTTGTAGGTGAGGAGCTCCTCGTCAGAGCAGGAAACGATGCTCAGGTCGCCCAGGGTGCACCCGTGGTGCTCGGCAACGGCTCTAAGCCAAGATTTTACAGAACGCCGGCCTTCGACGCGGCAGGGAACGTCCCCGTCCACGAACACCACCATGGGGTCAGACCAAGACGTTGTGGAACGTCAACTCCACGATGCGGCCGTCGTCTTCAAAGGCACACTCGTCGGCGAGGTGGCGCATGAGGAACACACCGCGCCCATGAGGCTTCTCGATGTTCTCGGGGGCCGTGGGGTCGGGAAGGTTGTCGTAATCGAACCCTGGACCTTCGTCTGCAATGCGGAAAACGAGGTTCTTTTCGTCGATGGCGCACGCCACAGTGACCGACTTCTCAGGGTCGAGCTTGTTGCCATGCACAATGGCGTTGTTGACCCCCTCGGTCATCGCGATGAGGACGTTGCCGTAGTGCTCGGCGATGATGCCGTGTTCTTCGCTCAGTTGGTCGATGAGACGTTCCACCACCGCAATGTTCTCAGGCTTGGAATCGAATCGCAATTCAGGCATCGTCGTCGTCATGGCTTCAAATCGGGTTGTGTGCTTCCGGGATCGACGTCCAAAGTATTGAAATAATCGTTGACGCGGTCGCGGTAATACGGAAGTAGTTCAGCGGGGACTGTGCGTAACAATTCGAGTTCGTTCATCTTTTTGCGGAGGTACTCCGACGCTTGTGGAGGGGTGGCTTTCAGGGCGTCGTCTCCGGTTTGCGAAGTCCGCTCTTCTTTCTCCCCGCGAATCCGCTCGGCGTTTTCCGCTTCCAGCAACCGCGTGATCAATTCTTGTTGGCGCTGAAGCGTCGCTTCGTCGACTTGACGGTTGACCAAATCGCGCTCGATGTCCTCCATCTGTTTGGCGATGTCGCTCATTTGGTTGCCCTTGCCAGACCCGTCTTCGTTGAGCTGCTTGGCCTTCTCTTGGGCCATCTTGCGAAGGGCCGCTTGTTGGGCCGCCATCTGGGCCAAATCTTTGGACATGCCGCCAGGTTGTTGCTTGCCAACTTGGCCTTGGTTGGTGCCTTTGCCCATCTGCTCCTTCATTTGCTCGAGCTTCTTGCCCAAGGCCTGCTGCATTTTTTTCATGTCGCCCGCTTTGGGAGAAGGGGAGGGGTTTCCAGATCCACCAGGCTTCTCGCAGTTGCCAGAACCCGGCTGCTTTTGGGCTTCTTGCTGCTGCATTTGCTGGAGCGCCTCGTCCAACAGCAACGCGAGGTTGTTGAAGGAGGTCATGACGTACTGCTGGTTCATGGCAATGTCCGCCGTTTGGCGATCACCAAACCCATCAAGCGCCTTGGTCATGTGACGGTTCACCAACCCAATTTCTCGGTTGACGGCAGAGGCCAATTGGGGAATGCGCATGCTCAGCTCAAACAGGCTGTCTTCCACCATGACCGCATCGTCCTTCAGCTTGCGTTGGGCTTGCCCATGGTTGATGTAGCGGGGGTCTTGTTCGTTGGTGACTTTGAGGTCGGCCATCAACCCCTCTTCTTCGAACGACAGGGTCAAGATGTTTTCCAACAACGCCCGAAGCGCGTCCATGTCTTCGCTCGCCGACTCGGACTCAGAGTCCATCTGCATCTGCTCCATTTGTTGGGCGAGCTGTTCCATTTGCTCCGCGGCCTTTTTTTGGCTGTCGGAGGCCTTCTTGTCCTTGCCTTTGTCGAGTTGCTCCGACCCTTTTTGCATCTCTTCCTGAATGGACCGCTCTTCTTCGGAGCTGTCCATCATGGGGTTGGGGTTTTCCAGCTGTTGGTTGTCTTTTTCCAGTTGGTCGAGGTCTTTGCGGAGGTCGTCAAAGGCTTGGTTGAGGCTGTCTTGTTTGGCCTTGAGTTCTTCAGGGTCCATCAAGCCCAAATCGGTTTCCTCCGCCAAGCGCTCTTGCTCTTCCGCCAATTTCTTGAGGTCTTCGATGGCCTCGTCCATCTTCGTCTCCCACTCCAGCTGACGGAATTGCTCCAACGCGCGGTCGAGCTCTTTTTCCATGGCGTCGTGGTTGAGCTCCATCTCGTTGAGCTGCTCCTGCATCTTTTCAGGATCCATCTCCTGCATGAGCTCCTCCATCTGCTCGTAGATCTGGCGGAGTTCTTCGCTCATGATGTTGTCCATCAATTTTTGGAGTTGCTCTTGCTTGTCCAAAATGCGTTCCTCCTGCTTGCTGAACTCGTTCGCACGATCGTCTTTGCGCTCGTTCTCTTCGCGCATCTTCTCCAACTTCTCCTGAAGCGCTTGCTGTTGCTCCATGAGGTCTTCCATGGCTTGGCGGTCTTGCCAGGTCATCTCACCTTGTTCGCGAAGACGTTCCTGCATGGCCTCCATGGCCTCTCGCAGCTCAGCGGCTTCACGGGACGCTTCTTCGAGACCTTCCTCAATGGATTCGGCGGTGTCGTTGCGCTCCTCGCGGATGTCTTCTTGGCTGGGCGCGGCGATTCGGGTGGTCCCGGAGCGCACCATTTTGGCGCCGTGCACTCCGTCGTTGTCCCAGAGTTCAAACCAACACTCCAACACGTCGCCCTGCTGCCAATCCAGGTCGCGCATGTCCCACGTGTGGTAGAACGAGCCTTGGCGCCCCGAAGGCACGTCGAGTTCCATGCGCCCGTCGTAGACCGCGGTGGCCTCATCGCTAGCGCTCGCCACGTCGTCTGTCGCAGGCCTCGCGCCCCGTTCGACAAACGCCCACACGAAGCTCAGGCGGCTGAAGCCATAGTCGTCTTGCACCGTCCCGGTGAAGTGTCTGCGTTTGCGTGACGTGCTGTCCGCTTCCTCTTGAACGCGGATGGACGGCTTGCCGTCTCGGATGACGCGGATGCGGTGGCGGAGCGAATCCCCGGTCGCCTCGTCTCCAAGCGGGGTGGTCCAATACACCGTGTTGGACGACGC
>WTJL01000172.1:14671-19950 GCA_011524845.1 Flavobacteriales bacterium
CCCATGGTTTCCATCATGACGGCGCCGGGCAAATCGTCTCCCACCACCGACACCTCGATGGTCAGAGGGTCGCCTGCCGCCACACGGAGGTCGTCGTTGGTCAAGACAAACCGGAACGGCGCCGGCTCCACAAACTCTGTTCGGTGTTGCACGATGCGGGTGGCGGGCTCGGTCACCCATGCGGGCCGAAGCCAAAACACCCCGGCCACAAGAGCCGCCACGGGAAGGGCCAACTTCAAGGCACGCAACGAAGGACGAACGTCCACCGCCTGGGCGAACGGCAGGGGCTTCAGCGAGGCGGTGCGCTGATCGATGCTCGCGGCCAGCAGGGTCACGTCTGCACCTTGGGCACGGTCGACTTGCTGCTGAAGCTGCAGCGTGTTGAGGAGTTTGTCCTTGACGTCAGGGAAGTGGTCGCCCACGATTCGTGCGGCTTCGTCGTACCCCAAACCGCGGCTCAAACGGAGCCATTGGAGCACGGGCCACACGACCTGCGTCAGCAACACCCCCAGCGCGGCCGCGGCAAACGAGTAGAACAACACGGTCCTGCCCGCTACGCCAAAACGCCCCACATGCTCGAGACCCGCCAAGGTCAGCGCACCCAACGTCAGGGTGGCAAACGACAACAAGACCCCTCGGAGGGCCTTGTTTCGATGGTACCGCCGAATGAATTCATCCAGCTTTTCAAGGAGGGAAATGCTCGGTGTCATCTGCTGCACATGAAAGGTACGCTACCTTCGACGTCCATTCACAACCTACGCCATGAAAGGAAAGATGGTTTCCCTTTTCGCCGCCTTTGCCCTGTTGGGAGGAGCGGTTGCTGTGTCCAACACAGCCTCAGCACAGGACCTGGTCATCAACGAGTTGAACCTGGTCACAGGTCCGGAGACAGGTCAATTCGTCGAACTCTACGGAGCACCAGACACCCCGCTCGACGGCCACACGCTGGTGGTGGTCAAGTCGGCCTTTCAAGACGGTGCTTGGGTCGCCCAAACCCAAGCCGCAGTGGACTTGAATGGCCAAGTGCTTGACGGCTCCGGTTTCCTTGCCCTGGAAGGGGAGGGTTGGCAAAGCACCCTCGCAGGGGTGGTGTTGGCTGCGTCGCAGGCGACCGAATTTGAAGTCGACACCCCTCCGGTGTTTGGAGACATGGTCGACGCCGTGCTGTACGGCAACACGAGTGTGACCAACCCTCAAATGGCGGCCATTGTGGCGGCCATCAACCCCGATGCGGAAGCCACCGTGTACGAAGGGGGAGAAGGGGTGTCTGCGGGTTCGGACGGACTGTCGCGCGTGCCCGACGGAGGCGAGGCGTTTGACCAAGCGTTTGTCATGCAGGCGTTGAGCCCAGGGTCGACCAACGTGTTGCCCTGCGAAGGCGGTCACTTGGCACTGAACAACCCCAACGTCACCACATTCTGCACAGACCTGGGGCCAGCCATTGTCGGCTTCACCCACGTCAGCGATGCGGCCAGCGCGGCCACCAGCCTGGCCGTGGTGGACCCCGAGACGGGAACCATCCTCGACCTGTTTGTCGGCACCGCCATCAACATGGAGGGATTGGGAGACGGCACGTTTGAGATCCACGCCATCTCTCACGATTTGCCTTTGGCAGAAGGGGCGGAGACCTTGGCCGAGTTGACGACCCTCCCCGAAGGAGGGTGCATCAGCGTGGCAGAAGCATCTGTGACCTTGACAGGGGAAACGTGCGAAATCCCATCCTGCGATGGGGGCACGCTCTTGACCGCAGGAGGAGAACCTGAAGCAGAGGCATGCCTGACCGAAGACGGCGCCCTTGTGCCTTTTGGGTACTACAGCGACGCAGTAGAAGGGGGCTATGTGTTTCTCATCTGCAACCAGTCCGACGAGATTTTGGCCACCACAGACGAGCCTTACTTCGACTTTGCGACGTTTGGCGAAGCGGGGGACTACCACGTGTGGGGATTGAGCTACCAAGACGGGCTGGACTCCACCACGATTGAAGTGGGTGCGTCTGCACTTCAGGCCAGCGCGTTGGGGTGCGACAGCTTGTCCACCAACGCCCTTCCGGTGACCATTCTTCAGTGCGGCACAGCGGGTCTGTGCGACGACTTGATCATCAGCGAATACGTGGAGGGCACGAGCAACAACAAGGCGCTGGAGATCCACAACCCCACGCCGTTTGAGGTGGATTTGACCCCCTACGTCATGGAGGTGTACAACAACGGATCTGAGGTGCCCATTCAGTCCTTGGACCTCGAGGGCATCATCCCTTCGGGCGGGGTTCACGTGTTGGGCAACCCCCAAGCAGCAGCTCCGATTGTCAACCAAAGTCAGGCCCTGAGTACGGTGACGTGGTTCAATGGAAACGACCCCATTGTCCTGCGGAAGAATGGCGAAATCATCGACATGATGGGGGTGATTGGCGAAGATCCGCTCGGCGCATGGCCGGTGGGCGAAGGCGCCATGGCCGAGTTCACATTGGTCCGTAAACCCAACGTGGGCCAGGGTTCCACCAACTGGAACGAAGGCCAAACCCAATGGGACGTCTACCCCCAGGATACGTTTGATTTCTTGGGAGAGCACACGGCGTCTTGCGGTGGTTTGGGCACGATGGTGGTGGGCTTTGCCGCGCCAGAGCTGTACGTGGCTGAAGGAGGCGGAGTCCAGGTGGAGATGTTGGTGAGCTACCCGTTGGAAGATGTGGACGTCCAAATCGCCGTCACTGGCGGAGACGCAACGGCCGGCGACGACTTCCCTGCCGTGTTCCCTCTCAACTTCACGTTTGAATCTGGCCTGTTGAACAGCCAGGCATTCACCTTCGCAGCGATCGACGAGGAAGACCCCGAGCTTCAGGAGGATGTGGAATTGACGATGACCATCACGTCGGGCGGCGCCGTCCTCGGCATTCAAACGGTGGTCATCCACATCTTGCCCTCCGACTTGACGTACCCTGTGTACGACGTGGTTCAGGTCCGCGGGACCAACAACCAAGGCGTCTTGGACAGCATCGACACCGCGTGCGAGTTGCGCGGCATCGTTCACGGATGGAACGACTACCCGCAGGGCTTGCGGTTTACCCTGATCGATCCGACGCACGGCATCAACGTGTTCAGCGCCATCAACAACTACGGTTACGAAGTCCAGGAAGGAGACAGTGTGCGCGTTCGCGGGGTGGTGGGCCAGTTTGCGGGATTGGCCACGCTGTACGCCGACACGGTCATCTACGAAGGCAGTGGGTTCGACACGCAAGAACCCATTCTTGTGCAGGAAATGGGCGAGGAGACGGAGTCCCGCGTGGTGAAGTTGAAGTGCGTCAAGCTGCTCGACCCCTCTCAATGGACCAATGCCTTCCCGTTCTTTGATGTGATGGTGGATTACGGCGTTGGAGAACTCCAAATCCGGATCGACGGCAACACCAACATTTGGGGAACGGAGGCGCCCTTGGGCACCTTTGGGGTCACGGGCATCGGCGGTCAATCCGACGCCACTTCCCCTTACCTCGACGGGTACACCTTGTTGCCTCGAAGCCTTGACGATTTGACGGAGCCCGTCCTCGCGGCGTTCACCGTGCCGGAGGTCCTGGTGTTGGGCGGAGACCCCGTGTACGCCACCAATGAGAGTTCCAATGCGGATTACTACCAGTGGTCCTTCGGGAACGGATCGTTCAGCAACGATGAAGAGCCGGAGTTGACGTACACCGAGCCGGGCACGTACAACGTGTTTTTGACGGCCACCGACGCCGACTCGCAATGCTCCGATCAAGCCACAGGTTCCATTGTGGTCGAGGCAGAAGATGCAGTGGACGACTTGTCTTTGCGCATGGCCGTGTTCCCCAATCCCGCGTCGGAGGAGGTTCGGTTTGTGCTTCACGCCCGCTCCCTCGTGGAGGTTCGAGACGCGACAGGCCGCATGGCATGGGCCGGCACGTTGGCTGAAGGTGCGCAACGCATGGACGTGACAACGTGGCCTGCGGGCGTGTACACGTTGACCGTGTCACAGGATGTGGCCCAAGGAGCGACGCACGTGGCGCGCTTCACCGTGCAGCGATGACGCCACGCACGCGCAGCCTGTTGCTGCTCCACGGCATCGTCGTCATTTTTGGGTTCACCGGGATCTTGGGGAAGCTGATCTCCATCGATGCGGAACCCTTGGTGTTCTGGCGCGTCACCATTGGCGGCCTCAGCACGGGCTTGTTCTTGCTTGTGATGCGCCGTTGGGAGCGGTGGTCGTGGAAGGCGTGCCTGCGGGCAGGGGGAGTCGGTTGGATTGTTGCCGCCCATTGGGTGACGTTTTTTGCCTCGATCAAGGCGAGCTCCGTGGGGCTGGCGCTGACCATGTTGGCCACTGCACCGCTGTTTGTAGGACTCATCGAGCCCTTGGTGTTCCGCCGTCGGGTGGCGTGGCGGGAGCTCGCCGTGGCAGCGGTGGTGTTCGTGGGCATTTCTCTGGTTTTTCAAGCGGAGAAAGACCAAATCTTGGGCATCACCCTCGGACTGACAAGTGCGGTCCTTGCGGCCATTTTCAGCACCCTGAACGGCGTGTTGGTCAAGTCACACGACCCGGTGAATTTGAGTGCGGTGGAGTTGTTGGCGGCCAGCGTGGGGATGGCGTTGTGGCTTGCATTGCAGGGCCAATGGAACGCGGACCTCGTGTGGCTCTCTGCCTCGGATTGGTTGTGGATTGGGTTGTTGGCCGTGGTGGCCACCTCGTTCGCCTTCATGGTGTCCATTCAGGTGCTTCAGCGATTGACCCCGTTCGAGTCCGCCATGGCCATCAACCTCGAGCCCATTTACGCCATCGTCTTGGCGTACGTCTTGTTTGGGGAGCGATTCTCGTCCGGTTTTTACCTGGGCGCGGCGCTTGTGATTGGGGCCGTCTTCGTCGACACAGCCCTCAGAGCGCGTCCACGTGAAACAGGGTCGACGCCACCCGATCGCCGGTGATCCAGCGGGTTTCTGGGATGCGGTAGCGGCCGTCGGGGGTGGAAACAAGGTCGCCCTGTGCAAGGGCATCGGCCCACGCTTTGGGCTCCAAGTCGTCCGGACGCAACCCCAAGTCGTTCTCCAGTTCGGTGAGGGAGATGCCGTGCGCAGTGCGCAACCCGGTCATGATGCGCTCGTTGTAGCGGTCCACTGTGGACAGGGCCTCCTCGGTGACGTCAAGCTCGTCTCGTTGGATGGCCTTGAGGTACCGCGGGTTGTTGGAGACGTTGGCGTATCGGGTCGGGGCGAGAAAACCGTGGGCACCTGGCCCAAGGCCGAGGTACGGATCGCCGGCCCAGTAAGCGCTGTTGTGTT
>WTJL01000172.1:20050-28324 GCA_011524845.1 Flavobacteriales bacterium
GCGCGGTCCACATCGTCCTTCCAATCACGCGAGGTGGGCACGCCGTAAATGAGGTCCACGGTCATGTTGTCAAACCCCGCAGCGTGGGCGCGTCGCACCCCATCCTCGGCTTCCTGTCCCGTGTGGGCACGGTTCATCCAATCGAGGGTGTCGTTGTGGAAGCTTTGGATGCCAATGCTCAAGCGGTTCACCCCGGCGTGCAACCACGCCTCCAAACGGTCTGGGGTCAAGTCTTCAGGATTGGCCTCGAGGGTGACTTCGTCAAGCGCAGACAGGTCGAGGCTTAGGGCGCGGGACACGCCTTGAAGAAGGGACTGGATGGCGTCGGGACTCAGGAGCGAGGGGGTCCCTCCGCCGAGGTAAAGCGTCCGCATGTTGAGTTGGGTCCATGCGGGGGTTTGGGCTGCCCGAATCTCCGCTTCCCGAACGATGGCGTCGACCATGGCGTCGGCGGTTTGGGTCGAGGTCGAAAAGTGAAAATCACAGTAGTGACAAGCCTGTCGACAGAAGGGAACGTGCAGGTATATCCCGGCCATGGCCCAAAGGTCGTGGCTTCCATGCTACCTTCGCATCATGGCCCGAGAAATCCAATGGGACGACGTCCGCATCGAACGAGAAGCCGCCGGAATCGGGGCGGAAGGAGAGTGGACGGCGTTGGGCCCGCGAACGTGGTCGGTGTTTCACAAAGGCCAAAAGTTCAAAGTGGAGTGCGAGAAGGGTCCTGACGCAGAAGGACACTTGGTGGTGCGAATCAATGGGGTGCGCCGCGAGGTCCGCGTGATGGACGAGCGCGCCAAGCTGCTCGAAAAGATGGGCATGTCCGTGACCGCGGGTGCGGCCTCTGGAGACGTCAAGGCCCCCATGCCAGGCAAGGTGTTGCAGGTGTTGGTTCAACCCGGCGCCAGCGTGGAAGAAGGCCAACCTTTGTTGGTGTTGGAGGCCATGAAAATGGAAAACATGATCAAAGCGGTGGCTTCCGGGGTCGTGTCTGAAGTCCCCATTTCAGAGGGGCAGGCCGTCGAAAAAGGCGCGCTTCTTGTCGGTTTTGAGGCCTGAGGGTCGTCCTTTCCTTTCCCCGTTGTGGTGTTGATGACATGTCGACGAAGCGACTTTCTGCGTTGGACGTAGAAGTACTTTCGAGACATGAGCATTCGTGATGTTTTTTGCGCGGGTTGGCTCGCGTTGATGCTGGCGCACGTGGCATCGCCGTCGTTTGCGCAAAGCGCGGCCTGCGACAACGCCCTTGATCTGTGTGGCCAGGTGGACACCACCGCCACCCTGAACGCGCCCCTCGACTTGCCGGGGGCCTCCGCCCTTCAGGGGCTGTTTGACGTCAACAACGTGCAGGTCATCCACTTTCACACGACGTTTTTTGGTCAGTTTGCGGAGCCGACCGAACCGGTGGAGGTGTCCTTCTCGGGAGTGGAATGCAGTGGGCCATTGTTGGCAAGGGTGTTTCAGTCCAACCCACTGGACGATTGCAGTGCCGGAGAATACGTGCCCGTGTCAGAAGCCTGGTCGTTTTCTCAAGACACGGTGTTGACCTCGGACGCGTTGTTCCAAAACACCGACTACGTGCTCCTCGTGGGTGCGGTCAACAATGGGTGCGCGGTCAATGTGGAACTTGGAGGCATTGCCATGAGCATTGATGCTTGCTGCACGTCGAGCATCGATTACGGAGAAACCACCACGGTGGAGGTGCTCGGGTCGGATCCTGACCTTGGGTATGTGTGGACGCCTGAAGAGTTGGCGGAGATGGTGGACAACCAATTGGCGGAATTGAGTCCCTACGAGACCACAACGTTTGAAGTGACGGGGTACATCCAAAATTGCGCGTACAGCGATGCCGTCCTCGTGGCCGTGGGATCTCCGATCAACGTTCCCAACGCCTTCTCGCCCAACAACGACGCGTTCAACGACACGTGGAACATTTTTGGGCTGTCTCAATTTCCCACCTCGACGATTGAAGTGTTTGACCGATGGGGTCAAAACGTCTACCGCTCGGTGTCCTACCCCAACCCTTGGGGAGGCAAAAACCGGGGAGTGGATGTGCCGGCTGGAACGTACTACTACGTGATCCACCTGAACGAACCGAATGCCAACCTCGCTCCCGTCACGGGGCACGTCGCCGTCATCCGATGAACAGCAAGAACCTCACCCGAGCCTGTTGGATGGCGCTGTGGATGCTCGGAAGCGTCGCAGCATCTCACGCCCAATTCGGAGGCGTGCGCTCCCTGTTTCTCATGTCCAACGTGCTGGACAACCCTGCGGCGGCGGGCAATTCTCCTTGCCTGGACATGCGCATGGGTGTGCGGTCCCAATGGACGGGATTTGACGGCGCACCGATGGGCAGTTTCGCGTCGTTGTCGGGCCGTTTGGGCCAGGGCACCACGCTGGCCCACGGCATGGGCGGTTACGTGCTGACCGACGACATTGGACCTTGGTCCAACACGCGCTTCAGCCTGGCCTATTCGGCCAAGGTCCGCCTCACCACAGGGGCGAAGTTGAGCGCGGGCATCGCCTTGGGCATGGTTCAGTACCGGTTGGACATCGGAAGCCTTCAATTCCCTGAATACGCGGCCACGGACGATCCGGCGTTGTTTGGAAGCGCCACCTCTCAGACGGTGTTCCCGACCATGGACTTTGGGTTGTGGTACGAGGACAAACAGACGTTTGCCGCCTTCAGCATGCAGAACATCACGTCCACGACGTTGACGGACATCGCCGCGACCACGTCTTCCGGCCGCATCGCCGTCTTGACCGGTGGCCGCTACATCAAGTTGGACCGTCGGTTCGCCTTCCGCCCCGCAGCCCAAATGCGCTTGGCGTCTGGATTGCCAGCCTCCATCGACTTCCAAGGGACGTTCAGCATGGACGACCGCGTGTCCATGGGCTTGGGGTACCGTTCAGGATCGGCCTTGGTCGGGGTGATGAGCTTGAAGCTTTTCGAGTCCATGACGGTGGGTTACGCTTACGATTTTGGGGTGTCTGCCTTGAGTGTGGCGGCCCGGAATTCTCATGAAATTGTGATTTCGCTGACGGCCTGCGACAAGGACGATCCGTTCTTCGGAACCGGGGGCCGTTGCCCTGCTTACGATTGACGCCCATGCACGACACCCTGTCCAAGCGCTTGCTCTTTTTGGCCGCTGCCGCCATTGTGGTGGTGACCTTGGGCTACACGCAGCACTTGGCATCCATCATTCGGGAAGAGGAGCAGAGAAAGGTGGACCTGTGGGTGGAGGCCGTGAAGCAGCGTGCAGAGTTGGTGTCCTACACCCAAACCCTGTTCGAGGACTTGGGCGCCGAGGAAAAGAAACGAGCGGACCGGCTCGCTGCGGCCTATCGCCTCATCCAAGAGGCCCCCGTGGGCACAGATTTGACGTTTGCGGGCGACTTTTTGGTCAACAACAACACCGTCCCTGTGCTCATCACCAACCGAGAGGGCAAGGTGGTGTACAAGGTCAACGTGGACCCGCCGCCTGCAGGGGTTTCGGAAAAGGCGTACTACGACAGCATTCGCCAAACCCAGATGAGCCGCAACCCGCCCATCCGGTTTGAGGAGGTGGGGCAGACGATCTACTACGCAGAAAGTGTGCGGTTGCGGAGGTTGCGCGAGGCCATGGACGAGTTGATCGAATCGTTCATCTCGGAGACGGTGATCAACAGCGCGTCGGTTCCAGTGCTCCTGATCGATTCTTCCGCCACCCAGGTGGTCAAATCTCAAGGCATCGATGTGTCTGCCTTGGACACCCCAGAAAAGTTGCAGGAGCGCTACGTGGAGATGAGCCAAGACAACCCGCCCATCCCGGTGTATTTGCCCGGAGAAGGCTGGCACGTCGTCTTCTACGAGGAGAGCATGGTGCTGACCCAGTTGCGGTATTTCCCGGCGGTGCAACTGTTGCTCATCGCCGCGTTCCTGCTTGTGGCGTACCTCGTGTTCAGTTCGTCGAGGCGGGCAGAGCAAAACCGGGTGTGGGTCGGCATGGCCAAGGAGACGGCCCACCAGTTGGGCACGCCGCTGAGCTCGTTGATGGCCTGGTCGGGGCTGCTGGCTTCCAAAGGCGTGGAGGAGGAGGCGCTTCGGGAAATGGACAAAGACATCGCACGACTTCAAGTGGTGGCGGAACGGTTTTCCAAGATTGGATCACAGGCCAAACTCGAACCAGACACCCCCCTTGACGTGGTCCGCGACACCGCCGAGTACATGCGCCCCCGCGTCAGCAAACACGTTGAGCTCGAGGTGGATTTGGGCCCGGAAGCGGGTCAATTGGCACTGAGCCGGCCGCTGTTGAGTTGGGTGTTGGAGAACCTCATTCGGAACGCTGTAGACGCCATGGACGGGGAAGGCGTGCTGACCCTTCGCGCCCATTGGAAAGAGGACGCGTTCACCATCGAGGTGGAAGACAACGGAAGGGGCATGACCAAGGCCGTGGCGCGCAAAGTGTTTGACCCTGGATTCACGACCAAATCACGCGGCTGGGGGCTGGGCTTGTCCTTGGCGAAGCGGATTGTGGAAGAGGTGCACGGAGGCCAAATCTTCGTGGCCGCCACGGAGCCTGGAAAAGGCACCAACTTCAGGATGGTGTTTCGCGCGTGACCGCGCCCCGGGCTCGCCTCGTCACCTCACAATGAGGATGCGTCCCGTTTTTTGTTCTCGGTAGAAGATGCCGTTGTCGCGGTATTCCCACTGCACGAGGTAGGGGTACCACCCGTCTGGCAAGTAGTGGTCTCCTCCTCCCACATCAGGTGCCCCTCCGTCCCAAGGTCGGTTGGGGTCGTCGGTGGACCACACCTGTTCGCCCCAACGGTTGAACACCTGGAATTGGAAGGCGTCCCATTCGCAGCTGCTCACAATGCGGAAGCCCTCGTTCAGGCCGTCCCCGTCCGGGGTGAAGGCATTGGGCACCCAAACGTGGCATCCACAGTATTCCTCTTCCACCTCCGCCAAGGCCACAGACGTTCCGCAGGCGTTGGTGGCGGTGACGTAGTGTTCACCCCCCACCACATTGTTGGACCAGCCTGACGCACCCTCTGTGGACCACAGCAGCGTGAAGGGAATCTCAAAAGGATCCGTTTCGAGCACGGGCAACAATTCGACCTGGACTTCTGTGGAGTCGCCGATGCAAATCAGAGGATCGGCAGGTGTCGCCACCACATTCAAATTGGGCAGGACGTTGACCTTCATCTCGTGGGTGTCCAAACACCCGGTGGCGTTGTCGCGGACCTCAATCAGGTACGTTCCTTCAGCCGTGGCGCTGTATCCGGCCGTGGCGGGTTCGCCGTTGACGCTCCACACCCACGTGCCCACGGCGGGGCTGGTTTGGGTGGGCCAAATGAAGGGGTACGCAGGGTCAAGGACACACCGCGACACGCTGTCGGGCTGGCTTCCCACCGAAGGGGTGGGCCACCACGTCACGTACGCGGTGTCGGACTGGGAACAATACCCCAGGGTGACATTGGCCACAAAGGGCCCTTCTCCCATGGACGCCACCACGGGGAGGTTGGCGCCGTTCCCTCCCACGTTCCAGGAGAGCTGGTCCACATTCCCCGTCACACTCAACATGGCCACGCCTTCGTCGCACAGAGGCTCGGGGTTGACAAGCCCGGTCGCGATGGGGGGAAGCATGCTGTACGTGAAGGACTCGGTGTTCACGCATCCGTTGGTGCTTTCCAGCGCCACTTGGTACAGGCCCGGCCCCGCTTGGCCCAGAGAGGACGTTCCCGGGGGCAATTCCCATCCGGTGACGACGGCACCTTCACCGAGGTCGGTGCCGACTTGGCCTGTGGTTTGCCAACACAATGCAGGAGGGGAGGCGGTGATGTCTGCCACCGGAAGGGGAAGGAGGTCAACGTGAAGGAAATCCGGTTGGGCTTCGCATCCGTTGGCGACCGCCGTGGCGAAGTAGTCGCCTGAAGACGTCACATCCAAGGCGTTCAACCCGTTGTTGTCCCATTCCGCGACGCCCCCGTCGGTGGCGGACACGTCCAGCGTCACGAAGTCTCCAAAGCACAACTCGACGTCCCCGCTCACGACCTCGCCTTCGACGGCGAATTCAATCACAGGAATGGGCTGAAAGAGCACATTGACTTCTTCGGTTTGGACGCAGTCGTTGAGCTCCCCGACCACCTCGTACACTCCGGTTTCTTGAACGGTCAAATCCGGACCAGCTTGGCCTTCCCAAGCGATCGCCGCGCCGTCCGCCACGGAGGCACTCAGCACGGTGGAGGGATCGCCACAGACGACGAGGTCGGGATCGACGAGCAAGGAAAGTTCTGGTCCTGGCGCCGACGTCACCTCCACCTCGTTGTGGGTGGGGCAACCTTCCGCGTCTTCGGCATACAGGGCGTAGGTGCCGGCCGACGTGACCGTCAACACGTCCACGCCGCTGTCCTCCCAAATGGCGTCCACAGAGGGTGGCAAGGGAACCGCGGTGAGGTCGAGTTCTTCACCTTCGCACACTTGCCATGGACCTTCAGGCGAGGCCTCCACCGTCTCGATGTGGGTGGAGTAGTAGGCATCCACGAGGCAGAACGTGTGCACGTTGTTCACCCCGCCTGTCGTTCCAGTGAAGCCCCAATAGACCAAGGGGTCCCCAAAGAAAATGGCGTTGGTCAAGTCGAGGGTGAGCGTCTTTCGAAGCACCCCGTCGAAATACACCTGGAGCGTGGTGGTGCTTGGATCCCAAGTCACGCGAAACGGGTAGGACTGGCCGTTTTCGATGTTGGCGGTGGCGGCAGAGGCTTGGACGGCCGGACTCAGGTTGTGGGTCGTGGAGCCGTTGCTTTGGATGGCGATGTGGTCAAACGAGGGGTCTCCGAC
Organism: Flavobacteriales bacterium; assembly: GCA_011524845.1. Lineage (GTDB taxonomy): Bacteria > Bacteroidota > Bacteroidia > Flavobacteriales_D > Sanyastnellaceae > UBA11663. Next base: position 26,871 of record WTJL01000172.1, read on the forward strand.
GTTGCCGTTTTGGTAGGTGTCGATCTCCACCGCAATGGAAGGAATGAAGGGGCTCCCGGTGTAGCCAATGTCTCCACCGTTTCCGCCGATCAAGTTGTTGCCGACGTTCCCCTCCTGCTGCAACACAAAGCACATGCCGTCCGCCCCGCCATTGTTGGTGCCGAGGTTGACAGTGAATTCGAGGTCAAACTCCGCGCCGAGGTGAATTTGACAGTCGTGCCAGGCAGCGCCACGTTGTTGGTTGATGGCGTTGGTCAAACGGATGCATGTGGGGCTTTGTTGGGTGGCGTTTTGGACCAAATTCCATTGTGCACCCACCTCCAGGCCCAGACCTGCCAAGAGAACACCCAGAAAGAGTTTTGCAAATGGGCGCATCAACGCGAGGAATGGACCGAGTTCAACACGTCTGCAAGGTCGGACGCAATGGCATGCCTTTCGAAGGAATCTCTTGCAGAGTTGTCCTCGGACCGCGGTGAATGGCCTTGGGCATGCTCTTTGAGCCACGTCGCGATGCGTGTCGACGCGTTGGCCTCTCCGTGGGCGACGAAGGAGACGTTCCAGTTGCGACAGTGCGCTTCGAGGTCGCTGTCGGCGGGTCCCACCACAATCAAGGGCAGGCCCGTGGCCAAGCATTCAAAGATCTTCCCCGGGGTGGACGACCGGGCAGAACGGCTGTCGTTGTGGGCCACGAGCAGGGCGTCGCACTGAAGCATGGCCTGAATGGCGTCTTGGTGGCCAAGGTCCCCCATCCACTCCATGTCCACTCCAGCGTCGGATGCTTGAGCGCGGAGGGCGTCAGACATTTGGCCTCCCGCTCGGAAGACCCATCCCGATTGCGCCAAGGCAGGCCAAAGGTCCTTGGGGTCTCTCGCGCCGTAGAGGGCACCGAAGTGTCCCAGGACAGGCTTGGGGTTGGGGTGCTTCGGCTGGGGCCGGTCCGGAAAGTCGTCCCGGTCCCACCCGTTGGGAAGGACATGTCCTTTGCGAGGGTCGGCCCCGAGTTCTTTCAGGGCGCCCGGCGACGTCACAAGAACGCAGTCCGCTTCTGCGACCACCTCGCGTTCCATGCGTTGGAGGGTGGCGCGCGAGCGTGCACTGAGGCCAAAGTCTTCGAGGTAGTCCATGGTGGACCATGGGTCTCGAAAATCTGCCACCCACGGAAGTCCTGTGGCCCGCTTGAGCGCGAGTCCGATGAGGTGCATGCTGTGGGGAGGGCCTGTGGTGACCACCACATCGACGGGCTCGGTTTTCAAGCGCTGAAGCAGTTGACGGGTGGTGGGACGGACCCAACCGACGCGCGCGTCGGGGACAAACATGTTGCCACGCACCCATCGGACGATTTTCCCCACCAAAGTCGCGGGGGCCGCGCCATCGGCGCCCAAGCGTGAGGAGGCGCCGCCGATCCCTAGCCGTCTCAAGGCACGCGAAGGCTCCCAAATGGGAAACGACCACAC
>WTJL01000203.1 GCA_011524845.1 Flavobacteriales bacterium
TCTGCGCAGTGATGCGCCGCCAAGCCAGACACACTTAACCAATCCATCCCGCCGCTGCCCGGGCTGCTTTGCGGCCGTCCATGGCAGCTGAAAGGATGCCACCGGCATACCCTCCTCCCTCGCCGGTGGGATAGAATTGTCGGAGACCTGGATGCTGCAAAGTGTCCGGGTCTCTTGGGATTCGGACGGGGCTGCTTGTTCGGGATTCAGGCCCAAGGACCACTGCATCCGGATGCACGAAGCCGTTCATCTTGCGCCCAAAAGCTTTGAACCCCTCCCTCAAACTCCGTGCGACCACGGGGGGGAGAACTTGATCCAAACGGGCTGACACCACACCCGGCACGTACGACGTGGTGGGCAAAGACGACGACTTCCGACCGGCCACAAAATCCGACAGGCGCTGGGCAGGTGCAGCCTGGGTTTCCCCTGCGGCACGCCAGCACGCTTGCTCCACACTTTCCTGAAATTTCAGACCCCCAAGAGGCCCAGTGAATCCCAATGGCTCCCAATCCTCTGGCCCAACTTGGACCACCATGCCTGAATTGGCGTAGGGATTGTTTCTTTTCGAGGGCGACCATCCGTTGGTGACAATTTCACCAGGGCGTGTGGCGCATGGCGCAACGATTCCCCCGGGACACATGCAAAAGCTGTGCACCCCTCGTCCCTCTACTTGACACACGAGGCTGTAACTGGCCGGAGGCAGACGGTCTTCCACTGTCTCTCCATGGTATTGCACATGGTTCACCCAATCTTGGGGATGTTCCACCCGAACGCCCAAAGCAAAGGGCTTGGCCTCCACCTCGATGCGCTTGCGGTGAAGGAGGTCAAAGATGTCGCGCGCGCTGTGCCCCGTCGCCAAAATCACCGCTGTTCCGTGAACCTCTGTCGTCTCCCCCGTTTCCAACGACTTGGCCACCACCCCTTGGCAAACCCCATCGTCGGCCAGGACGTCCACAACCTTGGTGTTGAATCGGACCTCTCCACCGGCCTGCTCGATGGTTTCCCGCATGGCGGAGACCACTGCAGGCAACCGGTTGGTGCCGATGTGGGGATGGGCCTCGACCAAGATGCGCGGATCCGCACCATGCACGACAAGCCATTCGAGGGCCTCGCGGATGTCGCCGCGTTTTTTGCTTCGCGTGTACAACTTGCCGTCGCTGTAGGTGCCCGCTCCCCCTTCGCCAAAACAGTAGTTGGAATCCTCGTGGACGAGGTGTTCTCTGTTGAGTTTGGCCAAATCGCGGCGGCGCGCGCGAACGTCTTTGCCTCGCTCGAGAACGATCGGACGCACGCCGTGAAGAAGGCATTCCAATGCGGCGTACAACCCCGCCGGTCCAGCCCCCACAATCACCACCTCGGGTGCATCCATGGGCACCTTCTTCCAGGACCACGGCTGCATCTCCGCCTTTTTCGCCCCTTCACCCCACCCCACCAAGAGTTGTGCCCTGACGGGACGCTTCCGCGCGTCCCAACTGTGGCGCAACACATGGAGCGTCGTGTCCTCTGCCAAGGCAGGGCGCCCCTCCTTCCGAAGTTGCCGCGCCACAGCGTCACGGATGACCTCGGGTTGGGTCACTTCCTCGGGCAACACCCGAACCTGGATTTGTGAAGAAGATGCGTCCATGTGTTGACCGCGAAGGTACCCACTCCACCTACCTTCGTGTGCCATGTCGGAAATGTTCCCGCACAACCCCCAACGCTTTGAGGCAGGAAGCCTCAGCAAGGACGAGCAAATCGCGCTGTACGGCAAGCTTCTGCTGCCCCGCATGATTGAGGAGAAAATGATGTCCCAGCTGCGTCAGGGCAAAATCAGCAAGTGGTTCAGCGGCATGGGCCAAGAGGCCATTTCTGTTGGCGTGGCTGCGGCCATGCCGGAAGACAAGTTCATTTTCCCGATGCACCGCAACTTGGGCATCTTCACGACGCGGAACGTTCCTTTGGACCGACTCTTTTCCCAATTCCAAGGGAAGGACCACGGCTTCACCAAAGGCAGGGACCGAAGCTTCCACTTTGGCAGCCCGGAGCACAAGATTGTCGGCATGATCAGCCACCTCGGTCCCCAATTGGGATTGGCAGACGGTGTGGCCCTTTCCGAAAAGCTCGACGGCAACGGAGGATGTTCCTTCGTGTTCACCGGCGACGGTGGTGCCTCTGAAGGTGATTTCCACGAAGCCGTCAACGTCGCCGCAGTTTGGCAATTGCCCGTCATCATCGGAATCGAAAACAACGCGTGGGGCTTGTCCACCCCAAGCGAACAACAGTTCCGATGTGCACACTTCACGGACAAAGCGGTGGGCTACGGCATTCCTGAAGAGGACGCCATTCAAGTGGACGGAAACGACTTGTTCGACGTGTACCACAAGGTCAAGAATGCAGTTGAATCTTTGGTTGAGAAACCACGGCCTATCATTCTTGAATTCAAGACGTTCCGAATTCGAGGCCACGAAGAGGCGTCGGGCACAAAGTACTACCCAGAAGGCTTGATTGACACGTGGAGCAAGGTTGATCCAGTGGAGCGTTTGCGCGACCATTTGATGAAGGAAGGGGTGCTCGACAACACTCGAGAAGAAGCCTTCCGGGCGGAGTTCAAAACCCTCATCGACCAAGGCCTCAAAGCCGCCGCGGCCCAACCCCACATCGAGGCGGACACCTCTGAGGAATTGGACGACCGTTTTGCACCCGGAACACCACAAGGACTGCAAGAAGCACCCGATGGAGGCGAGCGTGAATTGCGGTTCATCGACGCCATCACCGAAGGGTTGCGCACGAGCATGGAGAAGCATCCCGGTCTGGTGCTGATGGGCCAAGACATTGGCCCCTACGGCGGGGTGTTCAAAGTGACCGATGGGTTTGTCGACGCCTTTGGCGAGGAGCGCGTGCGGAACACCCCCCTGTGCGAATCGGCCATTGTCGGCGCTGGCCTTGGCTTGTCGATTGCAGGCAAGAAGGCCATGGTGGAAATGCAATTCAGCGACTTTGTCACGTGCGGCTTCAACCAAATCGTGAACAACCTCGCCAAGATTCACTGGCGTTGGGGCCAAGCAGCGGACGTGGTTGTGCGGATGCCTACGGGCGGAGGCGTGGGGGCTGGACCTTACCACAGCCAAAGCACCGAAGCGTGGTTCTTCCATGTCCCAGGCCTCAAAATCGCCTACCCGTCCACGCCCGCCGACGCGAAGGGCTTGCTTCGGATGGCCATCGACGACCCCAACCCCGTGCTGTTCTTCGAGCACAAGTACCTGTACCGAAGCCTGACGGGCCCAGTGGCGGAGGAAGACTACCTGCTGGAGTTTGGCGTGGGACGCACCGTGCGCTCAGGAGAAGACGCGACGATCGTGACCTACGGCCTTGGCGTCCAATGGGCCGAGCAGGTGCTCGACGCCCATCCAGAATGGAACGTGGAATTGATTGACCTGCGCACCCTGTTGCCGTGGGACGAAGACCTCGTCATGGCCAGTGTCCAAAAAACGGGCAAGGCCCTGGTCCTTCACGAAGACACCATGACGGGCGGCATCGGCGCGGAAATCAGCTCACGCATCCACGAGTGCTGTTTTGAGCACCTCGACGCCCCGGTGGCGCGAACGGCCAGTTTGGACACCGCGTTCCCTTTCGCAGAAGACTTGGAACGAAACTTCATGGCCAACGCCAGGCTCGAACACGACCTCGAGGCGTTGCTGTCGCGCTGAATCAGCGACGGCCGCGCTGCACGACGCGCGGGTTCTTGATCATGGCCTCCACCTGCTTGATGTCGTTCTTCAACATCCCCTTGGTGTCGAGGCGCTTGGCCTCTTGGATCATGACCATGGCCTTCTTTCGGTCTTGCTTGGCGCTCATGCACACGGCCAAATTCAACTTCACCGCCGCCTTGTCGTGGTCTTGCTTGAGCCCCAAGCTCAGGGACTTCCGAAGGTGAGACTCGGCCTCGTTGAGGTTGTTCTGCATGGTGACACTGCCCAGCAAAAAGTGGTAGTACCCACGCTGCCCAGGCCACAAGTGAGAGGTTTGGATGCGGTTGAGCCACTTCACCGCCTCTTCCATTCGCTGCATGCGCAAGTTGGCAAAGGCAAAGACCAAGCGAACGCTCCGGAGGTTGGCCAACACCAGCACGATCGACAACAGGGTCATGCCAATGGCGGCACCCCAGCTGCCTTGGGTGTACAACAACACCGTGTAGGCGACGGATGCGGCGGCTACGAGGATCTTGAAAATGCGAATGAGCATGGGTGGAATTTTGGGCTGAATCGTTCGCAAAACTACTCCACAGGAGGTGTACCTTCGTTTCATGAGTCAAATCATGCGTTTGCGTGTCATTCTCGACACCGAAGACGACGTGTTCCGCGACATTGAAATCGGAACGGATGCCCCACTAATGCACCTGCATTTTGCGGTGTTGGATGCCTTCGGATGGGAGGCCGGCGAGCTCGCGTCCTTCTTCCAGAGCGACGAGTCGTGGAGCCGTGGCAAGGAGTTTTCCCTGCTCGACATGAGCGACCCCATGGCGGACGAAGGGGCCAAACCTGAGGACGCCATGAACCAAAGCACGGTGGGCCACCTCATTCCCGAGCTCGGGCGCCGCGCCATCTACGTCTACGACTTCCTGCGCATGTGGTGCTTTTACGTGGAGCCTCTCGCGTTGGAGGACGCGAAGCCTGACGGCGCCTACCCTGCCCTCTGTCACGAGTTTGGCACGCCTCCTGCCTTTGACAGCAAGGACGGCGACCTCTTGGAAGGCATGGACCTTCCGAGCGAACCGGAAGACGACACACCTTACCGCACAGGCGACCCCGAGCTTGACGCCTACCTCGACGACGAGGACGATGACGACTTCGGCGGAGGAGAACACCTGTCCATCGACGACCTGGACGACCTGATCTGATCCATGGCGCAACGCGGGGCTTTGCAACCAGGTGTGGTGGTGTCCGTCGTGGGCCCCACGGCTTCTGGAAAAACCGAGCTTGCGATCGCCTTGGCCCAAACCCTGGGCACCGAAATCGTCAACGCCGACGCCCGACAAGTCTTTCGTGGCATGCCCATCGGCACCGCCCAACCCACTGCGGAGGAGCGCGCAGCTGCCCCCCATCACCTCGTGGACGTGTTGGAGCCCACGAAGCTCTACAGCGCCGGAACGTTTGAAGAAGACGCCGTGCCGCTGTTGTCCCAATTGTGCTCCACTCGAGGCGCGGCCGTTCTGGCAGGAGGCTCTGGGATGTACGTCAAAGCCGCCCTTCAAGGCCTGGACGCCCTTCCGGCGGACACGACCTTGCGTGGTCAATTGAACGACCAGGTCCGCACCGAAGGCCTGGCGCCACTCTTGGCGCGGCTGGAACAACTCGATCCCGCCCATGTCGCCGCCATGGACACTTCCAACCCCCAACGGGTCGTTCGAGCCTTGGAGGTCTGCATCGTCTCTGGACGTCCGTTCTCCAGCTTTCACTCCGGCACCGTCAAGCACCGCCCTTGGCACGTCGTCTCTGTGGGGCTCGACCCCGACCGGACAGAACTCCGAGCGCGCATTGCCCGACGAGCGCACGCCATGATGGCGGCTGGATGGCTTGACGAAACCAAAGCCCTCCTTCCCCACCGCGACGCCAACGCGTTGAACACCGTGGGCTACAAAGAGTTGTTTCAACACCTCGACGGCACGTTGTCGCTCGAGGAAGCCGTGGAACTCGTGATCACCCGCACCCGACAGTTTGCCAAACGCCAAATGACCTGGTTCAAGAAGGACCCCAGCACCACGTGGTTTGCGTACGACGCGTCCACTCGGGAAGAGGCCATGAAGCGGGCTGTGGACCACGCGACCCAACAGGTTCAACGCCTTCAAGGCCAGCCCCTCCCGCTTTCATGAAACCAGGGGCGCCCATCGACCACTTTGACGCTCGTGTCGCAGAGGACCTCGAGTTTGACGTCGTGCAGGCCATGCTTGTCGAACTCGCCGGCTGCGCGTCGAGCGCCGTCCGTGCCGAACAACTCGTGCCAAGCAAGGACCGCATTTGGGTGATCCACCGCCTTCAGGAAACCGACGAAATGAGGCGCATCCGTTCAGGAGGTCATGGGTTTCCACTGTTGGAATTTGACGAACTCAAACGGGAAATCAAATTGCTGGGGGTGCGCGACAGCGTGCTCGACGAAGCTGGGTTCCGGCGCATTTCCACGGCCTCTCGCATCATGAACATCGTACTAGAGGTGCTCGCCCAATCCGACGAGCCCTGGCCGCGTCTCGAAGCCGTGGTGGAAGGACAAGAACCCAACACGGAACTCATCGACGCCATCGATGCGGTCTTTGACGCCAAGGGACACATTCGGGACGACGCATCGCCTGAACTGTCCCAAATCCGGGGCGACATGACGACGGTGCGTCGCAAAATCAACCGCGCCTTCTTGCGGGCGATGAAGTCTGTCCAAGACAGGGGCTACCTCGCCGACATACGGGAAGGCTTTGTGCAGGAGCGCCGGGCCCTTGCCGTCATCAGCAGCTACAAGCGGCAGGTGAGCGGCGCGGCCCTCGGATCATCCAACACCGGCTCCGTGACCTTCATCGAACCCGGGGCGTGCATTCCCCTGAACCACGAGCTAGAGATGCTGCGGGACGATGAACACAAAGAGATCCGCAACATCCTGCGCGAACTGACCCGCAACATCCGTCGCCACCTCCCTGCCATCAAGGGGTACCAACGGGGCTTGACGGAATTGGATTGGATCGCGACGAGGGCACGTTTGGCCTCGAAGCTTGACGGCAGCTTGCCCCAAATTCGGAAAAAGCCTGGCCTCCATCTGCTTTCCGCCTACCACCCTCTCCTGCAGCAAACCAACAAAATCGCAGGCAAGGAGACCCTTCCGCAGCACGTAGAGCTTCACCGAAAGCAACGCATGCTGGTCATCAGCGGGCCCAACGCCGGTGGAAAAAGCATCACCATGAAAACGGTGGGGCTCCTTCAAATGATGATCCAAAGTGGGTTGCTCGTCCCGTGTCACAGCGCGTCGGAAGTGGGCATCTTCCGAGCGATCCTTCCGGACATTGGCGACCACCAAAGCATCGAGAACCAGCTTTCCACCTACAGCTACCGACTGGGTAGAATGCGACACTTCCTGAACGTCGCCGACGCCTCCAGTTTGATGCTGCTCGACGAGTTTGGCACGGGGTCTGACCCCGAGCTGGGGGGCGCGCTGGCGGAAGTCTTTTTTGAAGAACTGTACGACCGCGGGTGTTTTGGCGTGATCACGACGCACTACGCCAACATCAAAACGCGGGCCGCGAAGATGCCCGAAGCCTTCAACGGAAGCATGCTGTTCAACCGTGAATCCCTGGCCCCCATGTACCAATTGGAAGTCGGGCAACCCGGATCCTCCTTCACCTTCGAGGTTGCGGAAATCAACGGGATTGGCGGCAAGCTGATCGAACGGGCCAAAGGCAAGTTGGACAAGCGTCGCGTGGAACTGGATGGCCTCTTGGGAGACCTTCACAAGGAAAAGTCCAAACTCGCCAAACTCACCAACAAGCAGCTGCGCGCTGAGTTGGAAGCCGAGAAGGCCACGGCCGAAGCAGAGCGCCTGAAGGACGCCATGGAGGAAAAGGAGCGGAACCTGAATTCCCAATTCGACGCCCTAAACACCGCGCGTGTTCGGAGCACGAAACTCACGCAGTTTGTGGACCGGTTTCAATCGGGAAAGCCCAACAAGGGCCTGCTCGAAGAAATCAAAACCTACCTGGCCAAGGAAAAAGCGCGCCAAGAGGAACAGGCCTTGCGCACGGCCAAAGGCAAGTCCAAGGGCGCTGGAAAACGTCGCCCCAACCACCAATCTGACAAGATTGTGTTGGGCTCGCTGGTTCGTCTGCGGTCAGGTCAGGAACGCGGAGATGTGGTCGAGGTGAAAGGCGACCTTGTGACGGTCATGTTTGGCGCCTTCAAAACGAAGGTCAAGCGCAACCAGCTGACTTGGCTGCGCTGAGACCAAGGGATTCCTCCCCTCTTTTTGAATCGAGTGCTTACTGAACCACCACGCGGCGTGTGGTGCTCCAGCCGTCTTGGGTGGTGACGGTGACGTAGCGCACCCCTGTGCCCCATGCCGACACGTCCAACTGTCCTGCAAAGGACGACCCCGCCATCTCTCCGAGGGCCCGTCCCATGGCGTCAAACCACTGAACCCGGGCCACGTCAAATCCCTGAGGCACGGTCACGGTCAGTTGGCCTCTGGTGGGGTTGGGCGCCACTGTGAGCCCGGACAAGAAGCGCTCTTCCACTTCGGTGGCCGCGCAGGACGTGTACACGTCGCACGACACGTTGCCTGCTTCGTCGGTTTGCACGTAGCTGCCGTCCATGAATTCCTCTCCAGTGTCCGCAGGGTCCAAGAACGCCTTCAGACGCATGGACGTTGGAATGGGGTTGGCTCCGTCCCAGTGGTAGCTCATTTTCCCGTAGTAGTCGGGAGAGTTGGGGCTGCTGCAAAACGAGGCGCCGCCACTGAGCGTGCCCAAAATGCGGTGGTTCTCCTCAAAAATGGGCGAGCCTGACGACCCCCCTTCCGTGACGCCGTGATTGGTTTCCGTGGCCACCCACGTGACGCGCCAGTGTGCCCCGATGGCGTAGGCGTTGCTGTTGATCAAGGAATTGCTGTACGTCGAAATCTTCTTCCGATCGCCGGATGGATGGTGAATGCCCACCCCGCCATGGCCGTTGAAGCCCGAGGCGTCCCATCCTGCGTAAAAAGGCTCCCATGTGTCGAGGATGGGGTCCTCCACTTCCACCAACAAGAAATCGCTGCCGTTGATTTGGCCATTGGGCATGTCGTCGCTGTCGGTCAAATGGATGACGCCCGTCCGTGTGCGGGAGTTGATGGACTGTACGCCTCCGCAGTCAAAGTATTCGTAGTTGTACTGGACCTTGAAGAAAGGCCACTCGTCCTCTTCCACTTCGTTGGCGCAGTGAAAGGAACTCAACATGAGCTGACGGCAATCCCGTGCCGTGTTGTTCACCATGGAGCCGGAGCAGAGGAAAATGCCACCCCCTTGGGTGATGCGCAGCTTCACCACCGCGTCCTTTTCGCACTCCCAACTGTCTCCCTCTGGGCAATTCACATCCACTTGACATGGATCCGATCCGCCGCGCTCCAACGTGGCATCCCAAGGTGCTGGGAAACGTTGATGACGCGCGAAAAAGCCAACACCCATGACGCCAAGCGACGCAGGCTCGGTCACCCCTGCAGGGCACTCGTACACCATGACCAGCGCGTCGCCAGGCACTTCGTCGTTGGTCCAGCGGCGGTGGTCGTTGTTCTCTGCGGAGGTGACGGGGCCTTCCACCCATGTTTGGGCGTAACGTCCCTCAGGCGTTTCGAACCGAAGCTCCGCACCGGCGGGCAGGTGAAAATCGTCGAAGTACACGCACGTGGCCTCAGCACCAGGCGCCTCCACTTGAAGCGTCCAGATGTCTTTGCCATTGGACAGGGAGCGGCTCGCCTCCTGAAAGAAGTCAAACGTCGTTGGAATCACCAGCCCCACCATCTCGCGGCCTGTTTCTTCCGACTGCACTTCCATCTCGGCCACCGCCTTGTCCAATTCGGGCGTCTCCACGCGCCAAGCGTCTTGACCCCACGAGGTCATCATCGTCCCGACGAGGCATGCGCAGGAGAGCACCACACGCGATTGCCAAATTCCCTGAATGTTCGCTTCAATCATGTCCCGAAGTTACCGCCATCTCCCCTCTGCATCCCTTAAATTCACACATCCATGACGATTCCACGCCTCTCCCTTTCTCTCCTCACTGCTGGACTGCTGATTTTGAATCCGTTGCAGTCCCTTGCCCAAGACGACATGACCCCGCAAGAGGCTGCTCAGAAATTTGGGACCCTCATGCGCTACGTCGGGCAATTGTACGTGGACAGCGTGAGTGTGGAGGATTTGACGGAATTGGCCATTGTGAAGATGTTGGAGGATTTGGACCCCCACTCGGTGTACTTCTCTGCCGACGAACTCAAAGAAGCCGACGAACCACTGAACGGGAATTTTGAGGGCATTGGGGTGCAGTTCAACATCTTCAAGGACACCATCATGGTCGTGTCGCCCATCAGCGGCGGCCCCTCCGAGCGCTTGGGCATTCGTGCAGGCGACCGCATTGTGGAAGTGGACGGGGAAAACGCGGCGGGCATTGGCATCACCAACAGGGACGTCATGAAGCTGCTCAAAGGCCCCAAGGGAACAGTGGTTCAAGTGGGCATCAAGCGCGAAGGCGAACCTGGTCTGTTGTCCTTCGACATTGTTCGGGACAAAATCCCCATCTACAGCATCGATGCCGCGCACATGGTCGACAAAAAGATCGGCTACATCAAGGTGAGTCGGTTTGCCAAGACCACCATGGACGAATTCCAATCGGCCATCCAGACCCTTCAAGGCCAAGGCATGAAGGACCTGATTCTTGACCTGCAAGGAAATGGTGGCGGCATGCTCCGGACGGCCATCGCCATGTCGGACGAATTCCTGTCCGGAGACAAACTCATCGTGTACACCGAAGGTCGCTCGTTTGAACGAGAAGACACTTTTGCTCAGTACAAGGGACTCTTTGAAAAGGGCCGCTTGGTGGTGCTCATTGACGAAGCCTCTGCCAGCGCCAGCGAAATCGTCTCAGGCGCCGTGCAAGATTGGGACCGCGGATTGGTCGTGGGCCGTCGGAGCTTCGGCAAGGGGTTGGTGCAGCGCCCCATGCGCTTGCCCGACGGAAGCGCCGTTCGACTCACGGTCCAGAAATACTACACCCCCTCCGGTCGTTGCATCCAAAAGCCCTACGACGACGGCGTGGAGGCTTACCGCAAGGAGAAATTCGAACGCTACGAACGCGGTGAATTCATGACCTTGGACAGCCTGGAGTTGCCCGACAGCCTCCTCTTCCAAACCCGTCTTCTCGAACGGGACGTGTACGGCGGCGGTGGCATCTTGCCCGACGTGTTTGTCCCGCTCGACACCACCTACAGCTCAGACACCTTCTCCAAAATTTTGCGGAAGGGCTTGTGCAGCCGCTACGCGTTGTCTCAGGTGGACGCCAACCGTTCAGCTTGGGAATCCCGCCATGCCTCAGAGGACGATTTTGTGGCCAACATGTCCTTCACTGAAGCGGAGATGGCCGCCTTCAAAGCCCACGTCCTCGAAGAAGGTGTGGAGATCGACGACGACGAATGGACCCAATCCCTCCCTGCCATTGAACTGAGGCTCAAGGCTTTCTACGCGCGAAACATCTATGAAAGCAAGTCCTTTTACCGCGTCATCGGTGGACTGAACGAGGCCCTCCAAGAAGCCATCCGCGTTTTGAACGACGGAACGTTCAATGCTGCGAACCTGGCGCACAAGACGTTTTAAAGGACGTCCTACTTTTGCAAGAAACATCTCTAATTACAACCCATGCGTTTTTCCATCACCACATTGACATTGGCCACGTTGTTGGCCGGTTTCACGGCGTGCAACGACGGAGGATCTGACGTGACCGCCAAGGCCATCGAGTCTTCGGAAACCACAGAAACCCCCGTGAACGCCAAGCCTGAAAAGTACGACCCCGCAAAGGCCCAAGCCGACGAGCCAGCAGGCCCAACGACCACCATGGTCTTCGACACGTACGAGCACGATTTTGGAACCATGGATGAGGGCGACGCCGTCACCCACATCTTCAAGTTCACGAACACGGGCAGCGAGCCCCTCATCCTCGACAAGTGCAAAGGCTCTTGCGGATGCACCGTGCCTCAGTGCCCGAAGGAGCCCATCGCTCCTGGCGCCAGCGGAGAAATTGAAGTCAAGTTCAACTCCAAGGGCAAGAAGAACAACCAGACCAAGACGGTCACCATCAACGCCAACACCGATCCAGGACAAACCATCCTCAAGATCAAGGCGTTCGTGAACCCCGCCGAAGCGAAGTAAGCGAGGTTTCCCCCGAATTGAAAAAGGCACCCTGCGGGGTGCCTTTTTTGTGTCCTAGAATTCAATTGGTCTGACTCAAGCAGTTCCTTTTCTCATTGCAACAGCGCGTCGATGTCGCGCGCCAGTTCGTGATCCTTCCTGGTCACCACCCCTCCTGCATCGTGGGTGTGCAACTCAATCCGAACGTAGCTGAAGGTGTTGACCATCGTTGGATGGTGGGCATGTGACTCAGAGAGAAAGGCCACACGCGTCATGAAGGTGAAAGCCTCCTGAAAGTCTTTGAATCGGAATTCCCGAATCAAACGGTTGTCGCGTTCTGTCCACATGGCATGTGTATTTGAGGGCAATGTAAAGGAAAAGGCGCGGGATGTCCGCGCCTTTCACGTTTTCTAGAGGAAGCTCTGGGCTCAGAGTGTGCCCCCTTCAGCCGAGTCACCACCCTCTGCGGACGGACCTGGTGAAGGTGTTTCTGTTGCACCCGTTTCGACAAACATCAGCAACTCGCGCATCTTCTCTGCCTGCCGGATGTGACCGCTGCGCTCGTACCCGTAGGCCACGTTGCCAATCAAGCGACGGATGATGTCCACGCTCCCACAGGGGCCGCAGTTCTTCTCGTCCACAGGCAATTCCAAATGGCTCAAAAATTCACTGACCTCCGCCTTGTTGATGACGGTGCCCTGGCTGAATGGATTGATGTAGAACAGCACACCACCGGGGGTTTGGTTGTCCGGCTGGTGGGATTCGTGATGGATGTGGTACTCGTCGCAGTAGCACAGGATGAAGTGGTTGGGCAGATTCACCCCGTGAATGGGCAGGTTCAAATCCTGCGCCAAGCTCAAGTACAAAATCCCCAACCCAAGCGGATTCCCCTTGCATTCTGCCATCACCTCTCCAAGCAACGCCTGCTTTGGGTCGGGTTGACCGCTCTTGGCGTTGGTGAAGCCTTCAATGTCGTAGAGCACGTGGTTCAAGATGCGCACCTGCTCCAGAGCCGTCAATTCTTCGTTGAGTTCAAGCCACACGTTTCGCTTGAGCTTCTCGTAGCTCGCACGAAGCGCGTCCATGTCGAGCAATGGATCGGCAGCTTTGTGCACCCACAACGCCCCTTCCAGGGCGCTTTCCGCCCCGGAGTCGAACCAATCTCTCAGTCCATTGTGCACGTAAGCTCCGTGAAGCCCGTCGACGAGCTCGTCCATTCGGCGCTCGTGTTCCTCGCATTGCGCGTGGGTTTCACGTGACTCAAGTAGTGCGGGGAGCACAGAGGTTCCTTTGGCCAACAGTTGTTCCCGAACATGGAGGTACACTCCTTCGTCGGGATCGTCCAACAGTTGGATGAGGGCGTGGATTTCGTTGGGTTGCATGACGCTTGCAGATTGTTAGGGTGCAGTCGTTTTCAAAACTACCTGCGGGCTTCATGCCTTCTCAGCCACCCCTCATGCAGTTTTCACACCCATTGTGTTAATGGACCTGCAACACCTTGGGGCCACGGGTTTTATCTTAGAGTCGATGGCTGTTTCTTCTCCCCGCGCTGCCGCGCCTGCCGTGACCGACCGCATGAGGTTGGGCTATGCCCTGTGGTTCACCATGGTGTTTTTGGTCGCCATTTGGGGAGTGTACATCCTCAATGAAGTGCTGGAATTGGGGTGGCGCAAACACGGTGTTCACCCGAGGCGGATGGAAGGCCTTCGCGGCATTCTGACCTACCCTTTCCTCCATGGCGACTGGGGACACTTGTGGAACAACACCATGAGCTTCTTCACCCTGAACGGGTTCCTCTTCTACTTCTACCGCTCCATTGCCCTTCGGGTGTGGCTTTGGCTGTTCTTTGTCAGCGGCTTCATGCTGTGGGGATTGGCGGTGGACGGCAACCACATCGGGGCAAGTGGCATCATCTATGGCCTCGCCGCGTTCCTGTTCACCAGCGGGGTCATTCGAAACAACCGGCTGTTGTTGAGGGTCAGCTTGGCCGTGGCCTTTCTGTACGGTGGCATCGTATGGTGGATGCTCCCCATCGACGACCATGTCAGCTGGGAAGGGCACCTCAGCGGCGCCATTGTGGGGACCTTGTTGGCCATCGCTTACCGCAGGCAAGGCCCCAAAGACCCGACGTACCGGTTTGAACGCGAAGACCCCAACGCCCCCCTCCCTGAGTGGTGGATGGCGGCCCATCCTGACCATCCTGACACGCTCGCACAACGTGCGCTCGAAAAGGACAATGACGGAGACGAAAACGGAAAAGACGACGGCCTTCTGGGACGCTCCACAGGAACGACGCCTCCGACCTTCAGTGCCCCCACTGCAACGTGAGCACACCTTGACTCCAAGTCAGGCGATCAGTTGTTGAGCATCACCGGCATGACGAGCATCAGCACGTCTTCTCCCGGCTCCTCGGGCTCGCTGGGGCGAATGATGCCCGCACGGTTGGGTGCGCTCAATTCGAGGTTGACCTCTTCTGCAGAAAGGTTGTTGAGCATGTCCACGAGGAACTTGCTGTTGAACCCAATTTCCATGTCCTCGCCGTGGTAGCTGCATGCGAGGTGCTCGGTCGCCTCGTTGGCAAAGTCCAAATCCTCCGCGCTGACCGTGAGCTCACTGCCCGCGATGCGCAAGCGCACCTGGTGCGTGGTCTTGTTGGCGAAGATGGCCGCACGTCGAATGGCCTGCAAGAACAAGGTTCGGTTGATGGTCATCCGGTTGGGGTTGTCCTTGGGGATGACCGCCTCGTAGTTGGGGTACTTGCCCTCGATCAAACGGCACATGATGGTGACGTCTTCAAACGTGAAGCATGCATTGGACTCCGTGAAAGAGATGTTCACAGCCTCAGCCGAGCTCGCAGCGTTCTTCAACAACGTGAGCGGTTTCTTCGGGACAATGAACGACGCGGTCTCAGGAGCCGATGCGTCGGTGCGTGCGTAGCGCACCAAACGGTGAGCGTCCGTCGCAACGAAGCGAACGTTGTCGGCATACAGTTCGAAGAAAATGCCGCTCATCACCGGGCGCAAATCGTCGCTGCCCGCGGCAAAGAGCGTGCGGTTGATGGCCGACACCAACGTGCTGGAGGCCATGTCGACACCCGACGCGCCTTCCAATGCGGGCGCCTGAGGAAACTCATCAGCATTGGCGCCAGTCAACTTGTACTTGCCGGCGTCGCTTGTCAACTCCACTGCATGTGTGGCGGCATCCACCTTGATGGTCAAGGGGATGTCTGGGAACGCCTTCAGGATGTCCAGCAACATGCGGGCGGGGACGGCAATTGCCCCCGTGTCGTCGGTGCGCACCTCCATCTTCGACGACATGGTCGTCTCCAAATCCGACGCCGTCATGATCAATTCTCCGGGAGCGAGCTCAAACAGGAAGTGGTCCAAGATGGGCAACGTGTTGCTGTTGCTCAGGACGCCGCTCAACGTTTGCAGTTGACGGAGAAGCTGGTTGCTCGAGACGATGAATTGCATGGCTGTTCGGATTTAAGGACTACGAAGATGCCATGGATTGTCCCGGAAACAGGCCCTTGGAGGGCTTGATTTATCCACACTTCATCCCCAAATCCGCTCACGTTCCTTGGACCTGAACCAAGGCGTCCAACACGGACTGGACGGACAACTCCCATCCGCACTTGAAATGCCCTTCGGGGCAGCGTTTTCGGCCGTGCATGCCGCAAGGGCGGCACGGCAACTCAGAGGCCGGTTCAACGATCTGATGCACCTCGCTTTTGGGGCCAAATCCAAAGCGCGGCACGGTGCTCGTGAACAGCGCCACCGTGGGGGTGTTGGTGGCCGACGCCACGTGCAGTGGCGCGCTGTCGTTGGCCACCACCGCGCGCGCCATGCCGACAGCCGCCACCATGCCCAGGAGCGAGACGGAACCTGCCGCATTGGTGACGTGGGAATGACCGTCGGCCAAGCGCGCGCACAAGGCGTGCTCGCCTGGGCTGCCCATCAACACCACCCGCAAATCTGCCTGCTCCAAGAACTTCGAGAACTGTCCCTCAGGCCACGCCTTGGTCGCCCACTGGGAACCGGGCATGACCAACACCGCATCGCGGGCGCCGATGCCCTCGGCCTCCTGCACGTGCGAAGGCTGTGGATGCAACGCCGGACGGATGCCGCGCGACATGCCGGGTTCGTGGGTTTGAAGCAAGTCGAGGTGACGGTCGACTTCGTGCGTGCCGTCGCCCCAACGGTGGGGAATCCGGTGCGTGAAACGCCACGCGAGAGGGTTGTTGGCGTACCCCATCCGAACCGGCGCCATGCTCAGGGCCGTCAAAATGCCGGAAGATGCGTGCCTGTGAAGGTTGACCACCACGTCGTACCGGGCGCGCCGAACGAGACGGACCAACCGACGCCAGTCCTTCCCTTTCACGCGTGGTTTTTTGTCCCAAGCGAGCACCGTCCGAATCCACGGGTGCCCTTCGAACAAGCCGTCCATTGGCTTGCGCACCAGCACATCCACCCGATCGTCCGGATGGGCCTGATGCCAAGCTTCAAGGGCGGCAGTGGCCAGCACCACATCGCCGAGAAACGCGGTTTGAATGAACAGGACGTTGCGCGCCATGCCTTGAAGTTACACTGCCACGTCGTGTTGCCGCAAGGCGTCGTTCAACGAGGTTTTGCGGTCTGTGCTTTCCTTCCGCTCGCCAATGATCAAGGCACAAGGCACTTGATAGGTGCCGGCGTGAAACACCTTGGGACGGGTTCCAGGGATGACCACGGCCCGAGGTGGCACCGCCCCACGGGTCTCGATGGGCGTTTCGCCTCGAACATCGACAATGGGGGTGCTCGCCGTCAAGACCACGTTGGCCCCAAGCACGGCCTCCTTGCCCACGCGAACCCCTTCCACCACGATGCACCGCGAACCGATGAACGCGCCGTCTTCGACAATCACGGGCGCGGCTTGAAGCGGTTCCAACACCCCTCCGATGCCGACGCCGCCGCTGAGGTGCACATCTGCTCCGATTTGGGCACAAGACCCCACCGTCGCCCACGTGTCCACCATGGTGCGTTCCCCGACGTAGGCACCCAAGTTGACGTACGAAGGCATCAAAATGCAATCGGGCGCCACGTGCGCGCCATAGCGAACCACAGCATGGGGCACGACGCGAACGCCAGCCTCGGCATACCCGCGCTTGAGCGGCATTTTGTCGTGAAATTCGAACGGCCCCACTTCCACCGTCTCCATCGTTTGGATGGGAAAGTTGAGCAGCACGGCTTGCTTGACCCACTCGTTCACCGTCCACTCCCCGTTGGGCTCGGGTTGGGCCACGCGAAGGGTGCCTCGGTCCAACCGCGACATCACTTCTGCGACCGCATTTCGCACGTCCTCTTGCTCCACCAGCGATCGATCGGCCCAAGCCGCCTCCACAAGCGTTCTCAATTCGATTTCATTCATGCTGCGAAGGTAGCACTCTGCCGTGGTGTACCTTGCCCTTCATGGGACGACTGATTGGCTTGGATGTGGGCGCTCAACGAACAGGTGTGGCGGTGACCGACGAGCTTCACATCGCTTGCTCGCCCCATGCCACAGTGGCCACCACGGACCTCATCGACGACATCCGTGTGTTGCATCAAGCCTCCCCTTTCGACGCCATTGTGATGGGCCGACCCAACCTCATTGTGGGTGGCTCGACCGACAGCACACCCCACATTGAAGACGTGGAAAAGCGCCTACGGAAAGCCTTCCCCAACCTCCCCATTCACTTTGTCGACGAAGGCTTCACCTCGCAAGAAGCCTCGGCCATCCAACGGCAAGGCGGCATGAAAAAATCGCAGCGACGGGCCAAAGGGAGCTTGGACGCCATCGCTGCGAGTTTGATTCTGCAACGTCACTTGGACGCGCAGAGGTACCTGTAACGTTTCCGGGTCAGGCTCCCTTGAAGACCTCCACGGTCTTTTGTTCCCGAACCAAGTCGGTGAACTGACCCTCGTAACGCGTGGCACGAACGATGTGGTTGTCCACCCAATGGTAGTTGCCGCCGCGAGGCTTCCCCATCAACAGTCCTTGGTATTTGAACCCGTGGCGGTTGAGCCACTCTTCGGTCACGTCGCGGTGGTCTTCTGTGCGCGAGGTGAAGAACGTGATGATGTGCCCCTCATCATACCACTTGTTCAAGGTTTCCAAGGCATCGGGAAACGGCTCGCATGTGGCCATGCGCTCGGGCTCTTCGTTGGGGACATCTTCCGTGATGGTGCCGTCGATGTCGATGAGGTAATTCTTTACGCCATCAGGGAGTTGAGGCGATGCGTTCAAGCCCTGGTCGTCCTGGGCGGGTCGGAGGTCGTGTGATGTGGGTGACATGAGGCCGGCAAAATTATCGGCCGCTACAATGCCATCCTAATCTTCCGCACGTGAGTTCTTCAAGGAGGCGTGCATTCACCCATTTGTGGGCCCAAAACGCCAAACCCGGGCTTCAAATCCTCCCTCAGGCTCCAGCCACATTTGGGTCCATGCGTCACAATCGTCCCCTGCAAGCAGATGCCAATTGGCCCAACGGTCCTGGGGAGCTCCCTTCCTCACCAGGCTTGCACACGCCCGCCGTGCGGCCTGCCATTCCTTGGCTTTGAAGCCTTTCAACGACTTTCGAAGTTTGGACATCCATTGCTTCCAGGCCTTGGCCGTGGCCGCCTCGAGTGCGCCCGTCGGCCCTTTCAATTCTGGGGACATGCCTTCGGCCCAGCGTTGGAGGTTGGCATTCCAAGCTTCGAGGTTGGATTGGTGTTGACGCACCTCGTCACCGAGGGCGTCCACCCATCGGTCCAAGACCCATCGGTCCCACTCCTCGTTGGTCATCCACCCTTGGTCCAACGACCATCCGACGGCATGGCATTCTTCCGACAGAACGACCGCGTGGTCACGAAGGCGCAACGCTGGAAAAACCAGGCCCTGATCTTCAAACGCTTGGGGCAATTGATGCCAGTACTTCCACTCGCCCGGCCCCAAGACCACGGCGGCGCTGTGGAGCAACCACTCTTGATAGAGTGGCCGAAGCAACACCCCGGGACTGCAGGACGGCGCATGGGTTTGAGCAAAGTGCGCCCAGCCCTCCTTTGGCTCCACAAATTGCGTGGTGCCTGCGCGCCAAGCGTCGCTGTCGGCATCGCGAACCACCCCCACTCGTCCTTCCTGTTCGCCCAACCAAAACACGTTGTTCTCGCGCACATGGGCAGGACCTTGAAAGGCTTCTGTTCCGGACAACGAGGCGTGGACGCCTTTTCCCTCAAATTCGGATGCCCACAGCGCGCTGGCCGACGTCTTCAAGTCGGGATGGTCTGCATCGAGCACAAGCACCCCTTCCTGACCGTACCAGCGGTGAATCCACCGACGCATGAGGCCGGTCAACGTTTCGTTCGCCTGCTCGGCGGTCGTGAGATCCGCCTTCATGTCGTTCAGCGCATCCAAGGGCGCACCGTCTGTGCTCCAGGAATCAAGCACCTCGCGAACCCCCTCAAGGCTGCGATGTCCCACAGGCCAAGGGATGTCAGCGTCCAGTGGCTCCCAAACATGGGTCCGCTCCTCGCCGTGCACGGCAGCGACTTCCTTCCAGTCGTGGTCCTCGCTCGCCAGCCAAAACACAGGCACCACAGGAACCTGCCAGCGCTGCGCCAACTGGCGTGCCGTACGGATTGCGGACAACACCTTGTGGTGAAAAAACGCAGGGCCTCCGGCGAGCACCAACTGATGACCCACCGTCACCACCCGGCATTTCTCCGAGGTCAATGTCTCCAGCGACGTTGGCGGAGTCAAGAAGGCTTGGTCGTATTGCTGAACCAGTGCTTGGTGCACGGCCTTGCGACGTTCAGGTGGCCAAGAGCTGTTGTTTTTTGGCACGGCCGACCATCCTGTCCATTCGCCACCTTGTCCCTCCGGCAGGATGGATGGCCAAGCGGACAAGGGATGCGAGGTCCACCCCCACTCAGACGTCATCGAATCACGTTGACCCACCCCTTCCATTCGGTTTGGCCTTCGACCCCTTCTTGAGAAGACAAACGCCAGCCATAGACACCGGCGTCGCAAGGCGCGCCGTTCAGGTCTTCTCCACTCCAAGCCAAGGTGCCGTTCTCTTCAAATTGGCCTTGCCACACCACGTGCCCCCAGCGGTTGAACACGCTGAGTTCCCCTTCAAAGGCATCGGGAACGGCCCACACCCACGCGTCGTTGACAAGGTCGCCGTTGGGCGTGAAGGAATTGGGGACGTACACCCCC
Organism: Flavobacteriales bacterium; assembly: GCA_011524845.1. GTDB lineage: Bacteria > Bacteroidota > Bacteroidia > Flavobacteriales_D > Sanyastnellaceae > UBA11663. The sequence continues at coordinate 20,096 of WTJL01000203.1, forward strand.
GGAGGCACTGGGGTGCCCCTTGTTCCACGACCTTCTTGTTCAGCCGACATCAACTCGTTGCTCACTTCTTCAATCACAAATTCGTCCACGAAGTAGTAGGCCACCGTTCGCGTGCCGGTTTCTTCCCTCCGCAACATGGGCTCGTCTTCGAACAACCCCAGGGTGAAATGCTCAAAGGGCATCGTCGCCGTGAACACAAAAGACACCTCCCGCCAATCTCTGTGGTAGAGGGCCTCGTGGATCTCGAATTGAGGTTGTTTGGGCAATGCGTCGTGGCCCTGCTGAGCAGGCAGCGTGGTCGTGAACACCACGCCAAGGCCACTCACGCCCAATCCAGCATTGACCCAGTCGTGCACCCGACCAGAGGAAATGGCAAAGCGCATGTTGTAGCGTTGGCCTTCCACCAAAGGCTCGGAAAAGGATCCCGTGAGGTATTCGTGCCGGGGCGACGCTTCGTCGGTGAATGCGACAAAGCCCGCGATGCCCCGTCCAGCGTATGCATCCACCTTGGCCAAGGGAGTCTGCGGCAAGTCTCCCCCATTGCTGCCCAATTGATGGTAGTAATCTGGGATGGCCACGTCGCTCCCTCCATTGGCCCATCCATTCACCAAATGGAATTGACCGGACGCATCGGGCAGCGATTGGAAGGACTCAAACCCGCCATTCACCACAGAAACTTGGGCATTGGCTTCCTGGGGTGTCCACCACAGCACGGCCGATGCCATCAGCACCGCCCGACACAACGCGGCATTCCAGAGGTTCCCCATGCTCCCAAAGTACAACGAATCTGTTCAACGCCGCGTGGGCGACACCACCACTGCCATGGCCAGCCCCCATGTCCCACCTGGCACCCAAAAGACGTTGGCTCGAAACTGCGACGCCGACCTCGACCCCGGATAACTTTCTCCCAAATCCAATGTTCCGCCACATTCCAAACGGCAACGTTTGGTCCATGCCCCCTCCGGCTGAAACGTGTCTTCCGACGACACCGCCATCCAAGTGGACGGATCCCCCGGTGCAGTCAACATCCAACTGCCCGGACGCCACACGACCACGGAAGCCGCCACCCGCGGCCTCCATCCGGCCCTTGCCCGACCTTCCCATTGCCCCCCCACTCTGAACGCATGGCCGGGAGACAACGGCGCCAACAAGGTGTCACGCTCAAAGGCCAAACTGTCCGGGGTCAGCACCACTTGCTCCAAAGGTGCAGAGTTCGAATTCATGCTGGAGACAATCCAGCCTTTGACGTCGTCGGACACCCCTTCTTCGGAAAAGGCCCAAGGCTGAAAGTGCACCACCTGAGCCCCCACGCGACCTCGTTCGCGGGCCAATGTTCGGTGACATTCCAATCGAATCGAAGGACGGTTGGCTCCAAGGTTGGTCGTGGACATGCCACTCCAATCCGATGGCTGAGCAGTCGGAACGTCCCATCCCAAGCCAATCCACCAATCGGTCCGCGCAGGGACCACCACTTGCACGGCGGTATCGATGCGAACATCCGCTTCGTAGATCAAACGGTGACCGTCGACCGACACGGTGTCCTTGGGCCAAGGAATCGTTTCAGGCCACGTCGCCCAAACGCATGGATGGATGCCCAAGACACCCACAACGAGCAGGGCCAACCTCGAGGCCAACATAACCTTCTCGTGCAACTTCCTCCGTCCCATGGAGGCGACAAGTTACTGCTTGACCTCCAGCGTGGCTTCCAAGCGCTGGGTCGCTGGTGCAACGGCGTCGGTCTTGAGCGGCAGCCGCTCCCCTTCATTCCCACCTTCCAATTCCGACACCTCCAACTCGGTAAGACTTTCCAAAGGTTCGGTAGACATGGACATGTCTGAAACCGAGGCCTCCTCCTTGGTGGTCACAGAGATCGTCCCATCGTTTTCTTCAGGGGCAACAGCGGCCGCAGACTCGTTCAATGGCTCCGTGCCCATGGGGGCAGGAGCCGTCACCTCCACAGGCGCAGAAGCCTTTACAGGAGACTCGTCCACACCGTCTTGCGTCCACATCCATGCAGCGGCCACCACTGCACCGGCCAATGCCAATGCTGCCACGCGGCGACCACCTGAAGTTTCAACTTGGGCGGGGGTGCCGTCCAAACGCTTGAACACCGCCGCCTCCAACCCTTCAGGAGCAGGCACGTCGTGCGACAGCAAGGCTTCGCGCACCCGCGCTTCCGCTTCTGTCCAAGGTGCGTCTTGCGCATCCAAGTTGGGCATGTCTTTCGACGTCAAGGGCATGGTGGTCCGTTCAGTGTGTTCTTTGTGTGGAAGGCTCCACGGGTTGAAAACGAAGGGTGGGCGAAATGGTTGCTTGGGAAGTGTCTTTTTTTAATCCGTCGCTTCAGGAGGGAGTTCAGAAAGGGGCTTCGCACGTTGTGACATCGCCGCCAAAAACGCCTGCAGTTGCTTTCGCCCCCTTGACAATTGACTCTTGGAGGTGTTGATGTCCACCCCCAGCATCTCTGCGATTTCCTTGTGGGAATACCCGTCCACGAGGTAGAGCTGCACCACGGTGCGGTACCCTTTGGGCAGGGCGGCCATCGCCGTTTGGATTTCAGACATCGTGAAGTCCGCTTTCTTCGACGCTTCCATGTCCCGTGGCGTGGCCAACGTCTCGGTCACATCGTCGTGGTAACGGTGCTTCAAGTTGCGCCGGTAATGGGTGATGGCCGTGTTGACGGTGATGCGACGGACCCACCCCTCGAAGCTGTTGAACTCCTTGAATTTGGCCAAATGGCGAAAGACCTTGACCCAACTTTCCTGGGCAATGTCCGCAGCTTCGTCACGGCTGTCGGTGTACCGAAGTGCGGTGGCAAATACCTTGGACGAAAAGCGGCGGTAGAGCGCAGTCTGTGCACTCCGGTCCTCCGCTTTGCAGCGTTCCAAAAGGTCTTTCAGTTCTTGATCCATCGCTCTCCCCTTGGCATGCAGCTCACTCGAAATCTGAGGCCGCCATGCCCAACCAAGACAACGTGGCACCCGCAAAAAGTTGCTTCAGTGCGTCTTCCGACAAGTCCATGGACTCCATGAATTGACCAAACTCGAGGTCGCCCAGCGGGAAAGGATAGTCGGTGCCCATGCAAATGCGCTCGGCGCCTTGCATCTCCAAGATGTACTTCAACAGTCGCTCGTCGTGGGTGATGCTGTCCACCCAAAACTTGCCCAGATAGCTGTCTGGCGGCTCAGGGTTGTCGACGGCCACCAAATCTGGGCGACACGCATGCCCGTGACGGATGCGTCCCAGCGTCGGGAGAAACGACCCTCCCGCGTGCGAAAACATCACCCGCAGTCCGGGGTATTTGTCCAGCACACCGGCGAAAATCATGGAGCACGCCGCCCGGCTCGTTTCCGCAGGCATGCCCACCAGCCACGGCAACCAATACCGCTCCATGTCCGACTTGCCCATCATGTCCCAAGGATGGATGAACAGCGCCATGCCCAGCCGTTCGCACGCCTCGTAAAACGGGAAGAACCGTGCGTCCCCCAAATTCATGCCGTTGATGTTGGACCCGATTTGGACCCCCTTGTGACCTTGTGCCGCCGCCTCTTCGAGCACTTGTATCGCCAATTCTGGGTCTTGCATCGGCACGGAACACAGCCCCACGTAATGCCGGGGATGGTCACTGACCAAGGTGGCGATGTGGTCGTTCAGAAACCGCGCCATGTCCGCCGCGTGCTGAGCCTTCGCCCAGTAGGAGAACATCACCGGAATGGTGCTCACGACTTGGACCTGCACTCCTGCTTTTCCGTACTCCTCGATGCGCTCCTCGGCGTCCCAACAGTTCGATGCGATTTCGCGGAAGAACTGGTCGTCCCGCATCATGTTGGCGTACCCGGGCCGGCTGACCTCGAGATGAATGAACCCTCCATATCCGAATTTCTCGGACCACTTGGGCATGACGCGGGGCAAAATGTGGGTGTGGCTGTCAATTTTAAGCATGGCGAGATCGTTGCGCGCAACGCCCAAGTTAACGGAAGAGGGTCCCCTCCGACCGTGAAAATTGTCCACACTCCCCAAAGTCACTGACGCTCAGCGCTTCACCACGCGGCGCAGGTCCAAGCGGTTCACCGGATGAATCGTCCATCCCTCGATGTTCTTCGACACCATGTGCGTCACCTGGTCGTGAAACAGAGGAATGACGGGCATGTCTGCATGGACCATGCTGTCCAACGCCACGTGCAGGTTCCTGCGGTCGGCAGGTCGGTCCGCCAGGGTCAGAGCGTCCTTGAATCCTTGCTCAAACTCAGGCCGCTCGTAATGGGTGTAGTTCGGTCCGCCAGGAGCAAAATTGGCCGATGCGAAAAGCCCCAAAAAGTTCTCCGCATCGGCGTGGTCCGCCAGCCACGATTTGTAGAACATGGCCACCTCTCCTTGCGCGACCCGTTCACGGTGCACAGACGCCGGCACCACGTCGACCTGAACGTCCAACCCCAGCTTGGCCCAGTCGTGCTGAAACGCAGCGCACATGTCGACGTAGTCCGATGTGGTGCTCAAGGCGATGGGGCCAATGCCCTTGCCTCCCGGATGCCCGGCCTCTGCCAACAACTGCCTTGCCTCGTCCAATCTTTGGGGCACCGGAGCGACGTCCTCCTTCCCAAGCATGGAGGGCGGCACAAAATGGTCGGTGGGTGTCACCGCGTTGCGTCGAAGGTGACGTGCGAGGCCTTCTCGGTCCAAGGCCATGCTCATCGCTCGGCGCACCCGAACGTCCTTCAGCGCGGACGGAGTGGATGCCCCATGCAGCGCCACGCCGAGGTAGTCCGTTTTCAAAAACGGCACATGAACGTGGTTCAGGGTGCCCTCGTAGGCAGACCTCAACCTCCCCTCCTCGTCCAGCAACGTCTCCATGTACGCGGGGTGAAGGCCACTGATGAAATCGTACCGGCCCTGGCTCAGGCCCAAGAATTCCGCCCCCATGTCCTGCACCACGTCGATGTGAACGGCGTCGAGGTAAGGCAAGGACACGCCCTTCTCGTCGGTTTCCCAATAGGCGGCGTTCTTGTGAAGGACCAAACCGGCATCGGGCATCCACCAAGCCAGCTTGAACGGCCCGGACCCTGCAGGCGTGTCGCGAAGAGACGCCGACGACCGACGCGCTTCCGTGGCGTCGATGACACTTCCGTAGGCCGTGGTCAGCAGCCCTAGGAAGGGCGGATAGGCTCGGGTGAGCTGGATGGACACCGTGCGGTCGTCTTCTGCCACGATGCCACCTGGCGCCACGGCATCGAGAATCCAGCCCCCGGATGAAATGACGTCTGGGTCGCGTAGGCGCTCCAAGGAGTACACCACGTCCGACGCCAGCACCGGACGGCCTGTCGTGAAGGTGGCGTTGTCGCGCAAGAAAAACCGGTACGTCAAAGTCTCGGCATCGAAGGTCCACCGCGTGGCCAAGCAAGGCGCCACCGTCAAATCGGCGGCCAACTCGACCAACCCATCGTAGAGTTGATCCACCACCCACATGTGCTCCAAACTCCTGGCGGCTGCGGGATCGAGGCTCGTGATCGATGCGCTTTCGTTGTACCGAAAGACGCGTGGGTCGTCCAATGGCGTGGACTCGGAACACCCCGCCACCACAACAAGCGCCGCGGCCCACAGGGGACGCAGAACAAACCTTGGCGTTTTCGCATTGTTTGACACGTGAGGGCAAGGTACACGGGGTACTTTTGCCGCCCGCATTTGAACATGGCATCGCATCCACAATTTCACGTCAGTTTTCCGCAAGCGGTCCTCTTGATTTGGGCCGGAGCATTCTCCCTTGGGATGTGGGGCCAAACCTTCACGGTAAGCGGCCGGGTCACCGACGCCGCCACTGGAGAATACATCCTTGGAGCCAACGTCCTCGACGTGGCGCAGGGCAAAGGCGCGTCGACCAACCTGTACGGGTTCTTCAGCCTCACCCTCCCCGCCCGGCCTACGGAATTGCGGTGCTCCTTCATCGGCTACGCACCCCTTGTCCGCACCTTCGACGGAACGTCCGACGCCGACTGGAACGTGGAGTTGTCCCCTCAGTCCGTGTCCGTGGATGCCGTGGAAGTGGTCGGGTCTGCAGGCCAAAACACGGAAAGCACCTCCCTTGGGAAGGCTGAAGTGGCCATGGCCACCATTCAACGCCTGCCCGCTTTGATGGGCGAAGTCGACGTTCTCAAAGCCATTCAAATGCTTCCCGGCATTCAGTCTGCCGGGGAAGGCAACAGCGGCTACTACGTGCGCGGCGGCGGACCGGACCAAAACTTGCTGCTTCTCGACAACGCCGCCATCTACAACGCGAGCCACCTGTTTGGCTTTTTCAGCGTCTTCAACGCCGACGCCATTTCCTCGGTCGAAGTCTACAAAGGCAGCATGCCCGCCCGGTTTGGCGGCAGGGTGTCCAGCGTGCTCGACTTGGGCTTGAAGGAAGGCAACCGCAAGGAATTGAAAGGCAGCGGTGGCATTGGGTTGATCAGCTCGCGACTGACCTTGGAAGGTCCGGTGAAAAAGGGCGTGTCCAGTTTCATTGTGTCGGGCCGGCGCACCTACATCGACGTGCTGACCCGTCCCTTTGTCCAGAACACCTCGGCCGCGGGCTCAGGCTATTACTTCTACGACCTGAACGCCAAATACAACCACCGCTTTTCCGACCGAGACGAGGTGTTTGTGTCGAGCTACTTCGGACGGGACGTGTTCAGCTTCAACAGCGCCGACGCTGGCTTTGGGGCGTCCATCCCTTGGGGCAACGCCATGGTGTCTTCCCGGTGGAACCACGTCGTCAACGACAAGGTCTTTTTGAACGTCAACGCGTCGTACTCCAACTATGAATTCGCCTTTGGGTCGGGCCAGGACGATTTTGAGTTTGGCTTTGAATCCGGCGTGGTGGACTGGACCCAAAAAGCACAGCTGAGCTGGTACCCCAACCTTCGCCACGAAATCCGCGGCGGTTTGGACCACGTCTTCCACGAGTTTGTCCCCACCTCCTTCTTCTTCCGACAGGGCGACACGGAGTTTGACTTTGGAGAGGCCACGGTGGCGTACAGCCACGAGAGCGGGGCCTACCTCGAAGACATCTTCGACGTCAGCGACGCCCTGCGCGTCAACGCCGGCGTTCGATACAGCGACTTCCGACACGTGGGTCCCTTCACCCGCATCGTGCCAGGCGAAAGTCTGCTCAGCCCAGCGGACACCGTGACGTACGGAAACGGGGAGCTTGTCAAACAGTACGGTGGATGGGAGCCCCGATTGAGCGCGCGGTTGAAAACCGGACCGCGAAGCAGCCTCAAGGCCGGGTGGTCGATCAACTACCAGTACGTTCACTTGGCGTCGCTCTCGGCCACCACGGCGCCGACCGACGTGTGGGTGCCGAGCTCGGATTTGGTCCCCCCACAGCGCGGGCGTCAGGTCAATGCGGGGTACTTCGTGGATTTGGGCGCCAACCGGGAGTGGGAATGCTCGATCGAAGTCTACCACAAAGACCTCGACAACCTCGTGGAGTACGCAGAGAACACCCGTCCCGACGAGAACATTGGCACCAACCCGGACAACAACCTCGTCTTCGGGGGCGGCACGTCGTACGGGGCGGAGTTCTTTGTGAAACGCAAGTTTGGCGAGCTGAATGGATGGGTGGGATACACGTGGAGCAAAACCGACCGGCTGTTTGAAGACCTCAACAACGGTGACCCTTTCCCTGCCAAATTCGACCGTCGCCACGATTTGAGCGTGGTGGTGGATTGGACGCCAAG
>WTJL01000181.1 GCA_011524845.1 Flavobacteriales bacterium
AGTAGCCCAAATCCGCCTCGTTCCGCATCGCCCACAGGTCCTTCTCGACGGTGGAAATGCTGATGTGCTCCCCGTCGCTTCCGTACAGCGCGTCTTCGCAAGCCTGGCGCAGGTCTTCCTTGGTCGGGAAGGGCTTGCCGGGGTTGGTCAGGCACCGATCGATGATGCGGTAGCGAAGCAGGGCGTATTTGTTGGCTGGCATCGCTCAGGGAAGGAGTTGGGTGGTCGGCGGTGAGAACTGCTTCATCATGGCCATGCCGCGCGGCACATACTGCGGGTCGTGAGTTCGCGGGAGGCCCGTCTTGGGATAGGGTTGTCCCGTGTTGTGCATGTGGAAGCAGTCGCGGTAGCGGCCTTGGCGCATGGCTTGCCCGTAGGTCTGGTTGATCCAATCGGCGCCGTGCTCAATGCCGTTGTTGCCGCGGATGTCACGGATGTTGACGTCGAGCAGGATGCACTTGTAGCCCATGAGTTGAAAGGGCCCCCAGGAGGTGGCGAGGTTGCGCAAGGCGTCGTCGGAGGCGTCGGCCAAATGCGCGGCCGTCACGTTCTCATACCGCGAGCGCTTGCCGTCCCGCACTTGTTTGAGCCGGTTGAACACGTGAGGCTCGAACCTGGCGCCGGCCGGTTTTTTGCCGGAACATTCGAGCATGAGCAAGGACATCAGGTAGCTGTAGTCCAAATCGTATTTGGCCGCCGCCCGCTGGACCTCTTGGCTGTAATGCGATTCGGCCGCTTCCTTTCCAGCGCGGTCGCCCGCAGCGTGCCACGGCGTGACGAAGTGGGCCTGGTAGTATTGCCACCCCACGTACAGCCCGCCAAACACGAGCAAGGCCGACACCAAGTGCTGCAACCGGTTACGGTCGAGTTTGGAGGTTCGTTTGGAGGACTTGCGCTTGGCCATGGATGAATTCAACAACGCTCAGAAGGGCAGGGTTTCGTGCACCCATCGCAACAGGGGCAAAAGGGCGAGTGCAGGAAGGGCATCGACCAAGGGCCATTGGGGCAAGCCTTGGGCCCGAAGCCCCAACAGTTGGAACCCAATGCCCAACATCAAGACGCCTCCGAGGGCGCTCAATTCACGGATCAAGGCGGGGTCCATTCCGGCGCCGGCCCAGCCAAAGGCGAGGGTCAAGGCGCCTTGAAACACCAACACACCTGCGGCCGACCACAAGACGCCCCGTCCCAAGGTCGCCGCGAGAAAGGCGCTGGAAATCAAGTCCATCGTGCCTTTGACAATCAGGAGGTTGGGCTTGTCCATCAACCCGTCTTCCATGCAGCCCACCAACGTCATGGAGCCCAAGCAAAACAGCATCATCGCCTCGAAAAAGCCCTGTCCGGTGGACGACGAGGCGTCGCGGGAGGGCGTGGTCCATGCCGAGACGCGTGCCTGCAGTTGGAGGCCGTGGCCCAGCCACGTGCCCAGAACCAGGGCAAGGAACACGTCGATGGGGGACTCGGTTTCCAGGGCCATCATGGCGCCGATGGCGAGGGTGAAGAGACCGAGGACGACGAAGATCTTGTCCTTGAGTTCCGTCGACCACCGCGCACCCAAGGCCAGGCCAGCGGAGGCGCCGACCGCCACTGCGACGGTGTTGAAGAGTGTGCCGACCATGTTGTGAAGTTACCTTTGGGACTCCATGGGCCGGACTCGTTGCGAGGCCGGTCGTCAACACCGACGCGTTGAAGTTCACACTCGAAACCCAAGACCCCGGTTCCAAAGCCCGTGCAGGAGTCCTGACCACGGACCACGGGGACATCCGAACGCCCATCTTCATGCCGGTGGGCACCATCGGTACGGTGCGCGCGGTGCCCCAAACGGAGCTCAAGGAGGTGGTCGATGCGGACATCATTTTGGGCAACACCTACCACCTGCACTTGCGTCCTGGAACCGAGGTGCTCGAGGAGGTGGGTGGCCTTCACAAGTTCATGAACTGGGACCGCCCCATCCTCACGGACAGCGGGGGGTACCAGGTGTTCAGTTTGGCCGAGAACCGAAAAATCAAGGAAGAAGGCGCGACGTTCCGAAGCCACATCGACGGAAGCAAGCACCTGTTCTCGCCCGAGCGCGTGATGGACATCCAGCGCAGCATTGGGGCCGACATCGTCATGGCCTTCGACGAGTGCCCTCCCTATCCGTCCACCTACGACTACGCCAAAAGGAGCATGGAGCTCACCCACCGGTGGTTGCACCGCTGTGTGACGCGCATGAAAGAAACCGAGCCGCTGTACGGACACGAGCAAGCCTTGTTCCCCATTGTGCAAGGGTCGACCTACCCGGATTTGCGCCGGGCATCGGCCCATGCGGTGGCGGAGGTGCCTTCCCTTGGGTACGCCATTGGTGGCTTGAGTGTGGGCGAGCCGCACGAGGACATGTACGCCATGTGCGAAGAAGTCTGCGCCATCCTTCCCGAGGATGCACCGCGCTACATGATGGGCGTGGGAACCCCGGTCAACATCCTCGAAAACATCGCCCTCGGCGTGGACATGTTCGATTGCGTCATGCCCACGCGAAATGCCCGAACAGGCACGTTCTACACGTGGAATGGCGTGATGAACATGAAGAACGCGAAATGGAAAACGGACATGAGTCCATTGGATCCCGCAGGCACGGCCCCCGTGGATCACATGTACAGCAAGGCGTATGTGCGCCACCTGTTCCACGCGAATGAGCTGTTGGCGTTGTACATCGGGTCGGTGCACAATTTGGCCTTCTACCTCGACCTCGTTCGCGAGGCGCGCGTTCAAATTCAAGCGGGCACCTTCCGCGAATGGAAGGACCGCATGGTGGTGCAATTGTCCCAGCGCATCTGACGGATGAAACGCCTGGACCGCTACATCGTGGGGAAATTCCTGGGAACCTTTGGGTTCATGCTGGGGGTGTTTTGCATGGTGGTGGTGGTCTTCGATTTGATGGAGCACCTTGGACGGCTGCTCGACCACCAGGCCCCTGTGTGGGACACGGCGCTGTACTACCTGAATGTGTGCTTCCACTTTGCGTCCCTGTTGATGGGGTTCATCGTGTTTTTGACCATCATTTGGTTCACGAGTCGCTTGGCCCAAAACAGCGAAATCATCGCCATGCTCGCCGGTGGCATGCCTTTCAAGCGGTTGTTCCGGCCGTATTTCTACGCCGCGGGGTTGTTGGTGGTGGTCGCCTTGGTGTTGAGCCATGGCGTGGTGCCACGCGCCAACGAGCAGAAGCTGGCGTTTGAGGAGAGCTTTGTGAACACGTCCGTGCACGTGAAAGACCGAAACCTCTACAGGGAAGTGTCGCCGGGCACCATCGTCTATTTCCGAAGCATCAACTACGGGCGAGGCACGGGGTACAAGCTTCAGCTCGAGCAATGGCAAGGCGACACCTTGGTGCAGCGCATGCTGGCGGCGAAGGCCACCTACATCCCCCAGGACAGCGTGTGGCGGTTGGTCAACGTGGGCATCCGGGACTACAAGCAAGGCGGTCGCCAACACCACCGTTTCCTCTCGCGGCTCGACACGACGTTGACCATGCGGGTGGACGACTTTGCCGAGCGCAACGAAGTGGTGGCCACCATGCCCACGCCTAGGCTGCGCGCCTTCATCGAGGAAGTGCAGTTGAAAGGGGCCGACACGGCCAACTTGGAATTGACCTTGCACAGCCGAACCGCCAATGCGGCGGCCATCTTGGTGCTGACCCTCATCGGGGTGTCCATTGCGGCCAGACGGCTTCGCGGAGGGACAGGATTGCATCTCTTTGCCGCCGTCCTGATTGGGTTCACCTACGTGTTTGCCTCGAAGGTCATCTCGGTGTGGGCGGCCTCTGTGGGCTTGCCGCCTTGGTCGCCGGTGAACGAGCACGGCCTGCGCCTGCTTGCCGCATGGTTGCCCAACGTGCTCTTCGCGTGCTTGGGGTGGTGGCTCTACGTGCGTGCACCGAAGTGACGTCTGAGGCGCTTCGTTGCGCAATCGTGCACCCGATGTTACCTTGACCTCATGACGTCAGCGACGGTTCGTTTCTTGTGTCTTTGGGGGCTGGTCTTGGGGACGGGCCTTGTGGGACATGCCCAACTGCCCACGTGGGTGGACGACATCGCGCCCATCGTGCACACGCATTGCGCGCAATGCCACCACAACGGCGGTCCAGGACCGTTTCCACTCCTCACCTACGAGGACGTGTTTTTCACGGCCAACATGGACGTGCATGTGATGCAAGACGGTGAGATGCCCCCTTGGCCCGCCGATCCGAGCTACCAGCATTTTGTGGGAGAGAATGTGTTGAGCGACCAAGACGTGGCGCTGTTTGAAGAGTGGTACAACACCGGGATGGCGTACGGGGACGAAACCGTGCAGGTGGAGATTCCGGAGTTTGGGCCGGAGGGGTCGTTGCTCGAGAGCGTGGACTTCGTGGCGGATTTTGAAGCGTACACGTTGCAGTCCGACAACGAGGAGTACCGGTGGTTTGTGGTGTCAACGGACTTTGAAGAAACCCGGTACATTCAAGCGGTCGAGGTCCTTCCTGGCCTTCCCGCCGCGGTGCACCACGCCGACATTTTTGTGGACGCGACGGGGGCGTCGGCGGCCCTCGATGCCGCAGACCCCTTGCCGGGGTTCAACGGCGCCACGGGGTGGCCCACCAACACGACCTACATCAACGCGTGGCAGCCTGGGGCGCTTCCGGCCCGGTACCCGGACGGCTGGGGCATTCCCGTGCCGCCCGGCGCCGACCTTGTCATTGAGATCCATTACGGTCCGGATTTTGGAGGCCAAACCGACGACACCGTCATGAACCTCGAATGGGTGGACGCCCCGGAGGAAGAGGTCCGTCCCATTTCTGTGGGGTGGCTTTTGGGCAACGGCGCGATGACGGACGGTCCCTTGGTCATCCCGCCCAACCAACTGTCCACGTTCCACCAAGAGGCCGTGCTGTTCAATTCGGACAAGAGCTTGCTGAGCATTTGCCCCCACATGCACCTGTTGGGCAAGTCGTACAAGGTGTGGATGGAGACGCCGACGGGCGACAGCATTCCACTCATCGACATCCCCCAATGGCACTTTGAATGGCAGTTTTATTACCGCTTCTTGAGCCCCATTCACGTGCCCGCTGGCACGGTGTTCAAGACCGAAGGGGTGTACGACAACACCATTTGGAATCCCCTCAACCCCAACGACCCTCCCCAAGAGGTGACTTACGGCTCTCTCACCACAGACGAGATGTTCTTGGTGTACTTCATTTGGGCCGACCATGAGGAAGGGGACGAGGACTTGGTGTTTGGCACGGTGGACGAGGAGGTGGATGCGGTGCGCGTGCGTCAACCGCTGGCGGCGCGCCTTCAAGTGGCCCCCAATCCGGCAGCCTCAAACCTTCAGGTCACGTGGAACGGAGCCACTTCGTCGCAAGCGGTGCTTCGATCCTTGAAGGGCGGGGTGGTGTGGACAGGGACCCTGACGCCCGGCGTTCAATCGCTGTCTGTCCAGCACGTCACACCAGGCACCTACGTGCTTTCTGTCCAGTCTGAGGTGGGCCAACGCGACGTCACCACGGTGGTGGTTCAGCGCTGAGTACGCAAGGCAGGACCACAATGTCCCGCCCCTACGAGCTGAGCGGCACGCCGCGCGGCGCCCTCTTTCATGAACAGCCCAAACACCGTCGATCCGCTCCCGGTCATTTGCACGTACGTCGCGCCCGCTTCTTCGACTTGGGTCAACAGCGCGGCCACCTCGGGGTGACGCTCGCAGGCGCCAGGCTCAAAGTCGTTTTGGACGATGTCCTTCCAGGCGTGGAGCGGTTCGCGGGCCAGGCGTGTCCAATCGGTGGTCCGATCCCTTGGGACCAGCCCTGAAAACGCTTCTGCCGTGCCGATGTGGATGCCGGGGTTGGCCACCACGACCCACACGTCTTTCAAGGGAAGCTCAAATTCGAGAGGGGTGACGACTTCGCCCCGGCCCGACACAAGGGCGGGGCTGTCCTGAACGAAAAAGGGACAATCGCTCCCGAGCTGAGCAGCCAGTTCCATCAGCTCCTGGGTCGAGAGGCCGAGGTCGCACACCTCATCGATGGCGCGCAGGGTGTACGTGCCGTCCGCACTTCCGCCGCCCACGCCGCCGCCCATGGGCAACACCTTGTGAAGGTGGATGCTCAATCCGGGGAGGTCGTGCTTCTCAGCAAGCATGGCGTGGGCGCGCGTCACCAAGTTGTCGGCGCTGTCTCCAGGGATGTCCAAGCCGGTCCATGTGAATTGAGCTTCTCCTCGAGGAACGTCTGGGGCCACCACGACCTCCAACATGTCGTTCCAGCCGATGGGCAGGAAGAGGCTTTCCAAACGGTGAAATCCGTCGTCCCGCTTGCCCAGGACATGAAGTCCCAAGTTGAGTTTGGCAGGAGGGAAGAAGACCATGGCGTCGAGGTCAGTCCATGTATCCAAAGCGCTTGAGCTTGCGCTCGTCGTCGCGCCAATTCTTGTCCACCCGCACGTACAGATCGAGGAAGACTTTTTTGCCGAGGAAGGCCTCGATGTCTTTCCGAGCGTCCATGCCCACGCGCTTGATCATTCGGCCTTGTGCGCCCACCACAATGTGCTTTTGCGATTCGCGGGCCACGTGAATCTCCGCACGGATGCGCGTGATGTCGGGGCTGTCTTCATAGGCTTCCACCACCACCTCACAGCTGTAGGGAATTTCCTGCTTGTAGTGGGTGAGGATCTTCTCCCGAACAATCTCCGACACAAAAAAGCGCATGGGCTTGTCCGTGAGCTCGTCTTTGGGGAAGAAGGGAGGGCTCTCAGGCAGCTGGGCAACGATGCGCTCGAGCAGGGTGTCCACGTTGAAATTGTGCAATGCACTGATGGGCACGACCGAGGCACGGGGCAGCTGCTTGGCCCACTCGTCGAGCTTGGCTTCGACCGCGGTTTGGTCCGCCGACAGGTCGATTTTGTTGACGAGGACAAACGTCGGGACGTCCATCGCTGCAATCTTCTCGAGCGTCTCAGGATGGGCCATGCCCTTCTCGTTGACCTCCGTCACCACGAGCAAGACGTCTGCATCTTGGAGGGCGGTCTTCACAAACTTCATCATGCCCTCCTGCAATTTGTAGGCAGGGTCGAGGACGCCCGGTGTGTCGCTGTAGACGATCTGGTAGTCGTCTTCGTTGACAATGCCCATGATGCGGTGACGCGTGGTTTGGGCTTTGGCGTTGATGATGCTCAACCGCTCGCCCACCAGTCGGTTCATCAATGTGCTCTTGCCCACGTTGGGGGAGCCCACGATGTTCACGAAACCTGCACGGTGGCTGGCAGGTGTGGGAGAGGGCGGAAGGGGTTGATTGTCAGACACCGGAGGTGGTTTTGAGGCTTCAAAGGTACGTTTTCACTCGCGAAAGCCGCCTGAGAAGTTGGGACATGCGAACAACTTGTGTACATTTGCCGTCCGCTGTTGGTCAAGGTCATGACTTGGTCGCGAAGGCAACGGAACCCACATCGCGGGGTGGAGCAGTTGGTAGCTCGTCGGGCTCATAACCCGAAGGTCGCAGGTTCAAGTCCTGTCCCCGCTACTACAAGCCCGATGCACGAGAGTGCATCGGGCTTTTCATT
>WTJL01000019.1:0-9206 GCA_011524845.1 Flavobacteriales bacterium
TGACGTTGTTGGGGTAGGCGTAGGCCCAAACCCAGTCCGGGGCCCACGACAACCAGCCCGGCTTGGGGAACGGGTTGGGGATGCCCCAGTCGCCGTCGCCGCTGATTTGACATCCCATTCGGCCGATGCCGTACGCCAACAGCAAACCGGGTGCGGTGGCGTCGGCCAACCGCAAGAAATTCATCTTGTTTTTCCGTGCAAAAGCATACACGGCCAATCCGCCCACGATGAGGCCGCCATAGATGGTCAAACCGCCCAAAAAGGCGTTCAGGCTGGGCTGCTTCAGGAACGCCACAAATTCGTCGGGGTACTCGAGGAGGTGAAAGAGCTTGGCGCCCGCGATGCCGCCGATGGCTGCAGCAGCGGTGACACCACCGACAAGGTCTTCAGGGCGAATGACGTGTTCAACGGTCTTCGGCTGCGGCAGCCGGTCGCGTTGCACTTCCCAATACCGCCACGCCGTGAGTCCGATGGCCGCCAACACGCCCCACACCACGTTGCCTTCGGTGCTGAACAAATGGGCTTGTGGGAGGCCGCTGCCTTGGAAGAGGTCGCCGGCATTGACAACGAGGTACAGCACCTTCCATCCAAGCACAAATCCCATCAAGGCTTGCAACGCCAAGTCGAGCGGGTGGGGCGGTTGGCCCACAGTGAGGGAGGTGGTTTGGGATTCAAAATGCCCCAACGATGCCAAGCGCTTGAGTTCCCCTTTGAGCAAGGCGTGGGCCACAAGGAACGCCAAGGCCACAAAGAAGCCAAAGCTGTTGATCAACTTGAGCGCGGGAAGGTCCCAACCGAGCAAGTCGAGGAAGGCGAAATACAAGTTGGGGTACATGTGGCGAAGCTACGTCAGTCAGACCAACGTTCCGTGCACCCAGCCGAGGGGGTCAATGCGGTCCAATTTGACCGTCAGGATGTCGTTTCCTTTCACGGAGTTGGCAGGAGCAGCCACGCGGATGTAGTTGGGCGAGTAGCCCATTCTCAAGCCGTCTTCTTCGGCCTCCTCGAACAACACGTCCATTTCCTGGCCAAGGAAAGATTCGTAGTGGGCGCGTTGCGCTTTGAGGCTCAAATTCCGCAGGGTTTTGTTGCGTTCCTTCCGCTCAGGAACCGGCACGACCTCGTCGATGCGAAGGGCGGTGGTGTTGGGTCGTTCACTGTAGGTGAAAACGTGCAAGTAGCTGATTTCAAGAGATTTGATGAAATCAACAGACGACAAAAACTTGGCGTTGGATTCTCCTGGAAATCCGACAATCACATCCACTCCGATGCTCGCATGGGGCATCTTCTCTCGGATGCGCTGGATGCGAGACGCGTACAAGTCGGTGCGGTAACGTCTGCGCATGGCAGACAAAACGTCGTCGTTGCCAGATTGCAAGGGGATGTGAAAATGGGGCTGGAACTTCTTGGACTCTGCCACAAAATCGATGAGCTCGTCGGTCAAAAGGTTGGGCTCAATGGAGGAGATGCGAAAGCGCTCCACGCCGTCCAGCACGTCCAAGGCGCGAACCAAGTCGAGCAACGTTTCCCCATGGGCCGTTCCGAAGTCGCCAATGTTGACGCCGGTCAGCACGATTTCCTTGGCGCCTGCGTCGATGGCTTTCTGGGCTTCTGCCACGGTTTGGGCCACGGTGGCGCTGCGGGACCGCCCTCTGGCGAGCGGAATGGTGCAAAATGCGCAGAAGTAATTGCAGCCGTCTTGCACTTTCAAGAACGTGCGGGTGCGGTCTCCGCTGGAGAAGCCCGGCACAAAGGCGCGCACCTCCTTGATCTCGCCGGCGATGGCACGGGCTTCTTCCGTTTTCTGTGCGCCTTCGAGGTGGGCGGCCAGATTGAACTTCTCGCCGGCGCCCAAGACGAGGTCGACCCCTTCGATTTGGGCAATTTCCGCAGGCTTGAGTTGGGCGTAGCAGCCCACCACGACCACGAAGGCTTCCGGGTTGCTTTGCATCGCACGCCGCACCGCATTCCGGCATTTGGCATCCGCATGGTCTGTCACGCTGCACGTGTTGATGACCACAACGTCGGGCGCGTCGTCCAAGTGCACGCGGGCATACCCCGCATCGGCCAACTGGCGGGCGAGGGTGGAGGTTTCGCTGAAGTTCAGCTTGCAACCAAGGGTGTGAAATGCTGCTTTGAGGCCGGATGCCATGGCTGCAAAGGTACGTTTCACCAACACATGCAACTTCCCACACGTATGCTGTGTTACCTTGCAGAGCCTCAAGTGTCCTTGAGGACCAAACCAAGAACCTGAAACCATGAAAGCATTGTCTCGCACGGGATTGTGGACCCTCGCGCTCGCCACGATGGGCAGCGCAGTCCAAGCCCAAACGTTCACCAATTCCAACAGCCTTCTGCCCGACACCTACAACAGCGGCGGTTGCGTCGGCTTTGCCGATTTGGACGGCGACGGATACGACGACTTGATTGTGCTCGATCAGAGCAACACCCTCCATACGCTCTACCAAACGCCAGAAGGAACGTTCGTGGATTACAACCTCGGCCAGGTCAGCAACGCCAGCCAGTGGGGCATGTGCGTGGCGGATTTCGACAACGACGGCCACAAGGACGTGTTTTCAGGAGGGTCGTACGACGGCGTATTTGTCCAAAAAATCACCGCACCGGGCGTGCATACGAGCATGGATTTGGCCAACGGAAGCATGTTCATGCAAGCGTGCAACTGGGTGGACATCGACAACGACGGTGTGCTCGACGTGTTTGGATGCCACGACGATGCGCTGAGCCGCATGTGGAAGGGCAGCGAAGATGGGTCTTTGGTCCCTGCGCCTGAATTCATCGATTTGACGGATTACGACTTGCAGGATTACCCCGGCAACGACCACAGTGGCAACTACGGCACCGTGTGGACGGACTTTGACAGCGATGGCGACATCGACTTGTTCATCGCCAAGTGCCGTCAGTTTGTCAACGACCCCAACGATCCCCGCCGCATCAACCAGCTTTGGGTGAACGACGGCAATGGAGGGTGGACAGAGGAAGCGCTTGAGCGTGGCCTCGTGTTGTACGAGCAGAGCTGGACCACTGACTTTGCAGACATCGACAACGATGGTGACTTCGACTGTTTGGCCACCAACCACAGCTCGACCATCAAGCTCCTCGAAAACGATGGCACGGGATACTTCACCGACATCACTGCCGGCAGCGGCTTGGAAGTGAGCGGATTCTTCTTGCAGGCCAAGATGGACGACTTTGACAACGACGGGTTCGTGGACTTGATTTACACCGGCGGCGCGGACGGGTTCTTCCGCAACAACGGAGACCACACGTTCACCGAAGTGACCAACGTGTTCCCCAACAACGACACCATGCACAGCTTCGCCTCTGGCGACGTGAACCGCGACGGTCAGTTGGACGTGTACGCCAGCTACGGCAACGGCTACGTGTCTCCAGACAACGGCAACCCTGACGTGTTGTGGGTGAACGACGGCAATGACAACAACTGGGTGGCGTTTGACTTGGAGGGCTTCCAAAGCAACGTGGACGCAGTGGGCGCCAAGGTTGAATTGACAGGCGACTTCGGCACGATGGTGCGCGAAGTGCGTGGCGGAGAGAGCTACGGCATCACCTGCACGTTCATGTGCCGGTTTGGCCTTGGAACACATGAAAGCGTGACGCAGGCAGTGGTGAAGTGGCCCAGCGGCATGGAGACGGTCATCGACAACCCCGCAATCAATCAATACCACAACGTGCTGGAGGTGCCTTGCACGGTGGACGTGACAGCGACAGCGAGCGCCGAGGCCTTTTGTCCTGGTGAAAGCGTGACCCTCACAGCGCCAGCAGGATTTGACACCTACGAGTGGAGCAACGGCGCCACCACGGCCACGACCGAGGTTTCATCCACGGGGGCTTACTCCGTGTTGGTGTACGACAGCGAAGGGTGCGCAGGGTTCTCCAACTTGTTGACCGTGACGGAAATCATGGGCAACGCCCCGACCATCGCCGTGGACGGCGACACCAACCTGTGCGACGGGTCCACGTTGACCTTGACGGCATCCAACGCCGACAACTACACGTGGTCTACAGGCGAAGAATCTCAAAGCATCGAAGTGACCACGTCTGGAGCCTTTGCGGTGTACAGCGTGGACATTTGTGGCAACGCCGGCACGTCGGACACGCTGTTTGTGGAGGTGTACGACGCCCCCTTGAGCAACCCTGAAGTCAGCGACGACATTGCGTTGGAAGCGCCTGCCACAGTGGACTTGACCGCCACGGGCGAAAACATCCGCTGGTACGATTGGTCGACAGGCGGCAACCTGCTCGCAGAGGGCAATGCTTACTCTCCTCAGGTGGACGTGACCACCACCTTCTGGGCTGAGGACGTCCGCATCACCCAGGGCAACCCTGAGTTGGGCGGCGAGTTGGAAAACCAAAACGGCGGAGCCTACCACACCAACAGCGCGCGGTGGTTGGAGTTTGACGTGTTCGAAGAGACGCGTTTGAACAGCGTGACCTTGTTCGCCAATGGCACCTACCAGCGAAGCTTTGAACTGATCGACGAGTTTGGCATCGTGTTGGAGTCGACCACTGCGATGGTGGAGGACGGAGAGTATGTGTTGACTTTGGACTGGGACATTGCCCCAGGAACCAACTACGGCTTGCGCTGCACCACCGACGATCCACAACTGTGGCGTGAAGGCACGGATTCAGACTTGAACTACCCTTACCCCGTGGGAGATTTGTTGACCATCACCAACAGCACCGCAGGGCCAAGCCTGGACTACTACTACTTCTTCTACGCTTGGGTGGCTGAGCCCAAGCCGGTAGAATGTGTGTCCGACCGCGTTGGGGTCACCGTGACGGTGGCCGGCACGGTGGGACTCGATGAAGCAGGTGCTTCGGATTGGTCCATCATGCCCAACCCCGCGGTGCGCGGTGCCGAGTTGCAGATGCCCGGCGTCGCATTGGGAACCCAGCTTCAAGTGGTCGACGCCCAAGGACGTACGGTCCACAACGGCACATGGGAGGGAAGCCTCACCATGGACTGGCCGGCGGGATGGTACGCCGTGCGCGTGGCCACAGACCGA
This sequence comes from Flavobacteriales bacterium, assembly GCA_011524845.1. Classification (GTDB taxonomy): domain Bacteria; phylum Bacteroidota; class Bacteroidia; order Flavobacteriales_D; family Sanyastnellaceae; genus UBA11663. The sequence continues at coordinate 5,046 of WTJL01000019.1, forward strand.
GGCTTGGAGCACAAGGCCCTCGTGATTGAATGAGGCCTTCTCCATTTTGAACGATGAAACAAGGCGGGACCGAGAGGTCCCGCCTTATTTTTAGGGCATGGGATTGGTCAGTGTGTTGACAAGATGGGTGCCACGTACTGTGCTTCAGCGCGGGGCGCATGTGGCGTTGCAATCGGTGGCGTGGTCGTATGCAGGGTCCACATTGGAAGATCCCATCGCGGGCAAGTCGTACCGCAAAATGCTCCCGTACGGCCGGGTGCGAAGCCGACCCAATGCGTTGGCGCCGCACAGCCTCAGCTTGGAGCGTCACCGTGCCATTTGGGCATTCCTCCAGCGGAAGACGTCGTTTTTTGACGCGCCTTTGCGCATGCTTCACCTCGCTCCTGAATACTGTTACTTGACACGCTTCAAGAAGCAGGACAACCTCGACTATGTCACGGCGGACTTGGACAGCCCATGGGCCGACCACCACTTCGACTGCCACGACATTCCCTTTGAGGACAACAGCTTTGACGTGGTCATGGCCAATCACTTGTTGGAGCATGTCGCAGACGATCGAAAAGTCTTGCGCGAGTTCCACCGCGTCATGAAGCCTGGTGGATGGGGGGTGTTGCAGGTCCCCATCAACTACAAGGATCCCCAAACAGCCGAAGACCCCACCGTGACCGATCCAATGGAACGCGAACGGTTGTACTGGCAACAGGACCACGTGCGGTTGTACGGCCACGAAGACTACCCCAACCGTTTGCGCGAAGCAGGATTCCACGTGGAAGAGGTGGACATGCTGGATTTGTTGGGGGAAGAGACCTTCACGCGCTACAGCCTTGGAGAAGAGCGCTGGGTCTACTGGGTCCGCAAGGCCTGAATCACACGATGTCCAGCTCCGCCACGCGGGTGCCCCTCACGGCCGATGAGAAGTCGTCCACGAGGCTCAATCGAACGTCCACGTCCAAGGTGCACGTGATTTGGAAGTCGGTGGAAGCCGGTTCGAGCTCCCACCGTTTGATGAGGCCCATGACCACCCCCATGTGTTCGTATGCAAAGGCAATGCGAAGGCGCTGCGTGCGGATGCGTTCCACGATTCGACCGTGTCTCAAGGCCTCGGCTGCGCCTTCCCGGTAGGCCTCGATGAGGCCGCCTACACCGAGCTTGGTTCCTCCAAAGTACCGCACCACGGCAAACAACACATGGGTGAGTTCGTTGGCCCGAATGACGCCAAGGATGGGAGGGCCTGCGCTGTTGCTTGGTTCACCGTCGTCGCTTGACCGGTGCAGGGTGCCGTCGTACCCGAGCATCCATGCGTAGGCCACGTGTCTGGCAGCATGGTGTTGTTTGCGAAGGGCGTCGAGATGTGCTTTGGCCTCTTCCTCAGAAGCGATGGGGAATCCGTACCCGAAGTGCTTGGATCCCTTGGCTTTGAAGAGGCCTTCGCAAGGGGCGTGCAACGTGCGGTACGTGTCCTCCATGTGGCTGCATTAGCCCTCGAAGCAAAAGGACAACACGAAGCTTCTGGTGCGCAAAAAGTCGAGTGGATTCGCGTAGTTGCTGTCGTCGGGAATCAACACGTTGCGAAGTCCGTGCTCTGTTTTGGCTTGAATGGCCAGCTTGAAAAAGGGCAAGAAGATGTCGATGCCGGCACCCACATCCGCAGCCAAGTTGCCGGAACGCAGGCGAAGGATGTTGTCCGTTTGGAGTTGTTGGTTGACGTCTTCTTGAGACTGAAAGTCTCTCGCGTATTTCACACCAAACAGGGCGTAGGCCGCCACATTGTCGACGCGGTCTGTCCTCCACTTCAAAAGGAGAGGGATGTCCAAGTTCACCGCTTCTGTGCGCTTCACCACGTCGTTGCTTCCTTCAAAGGAATAGTTCAACCCTCGGTCTTGGAAACTCAATCCTGGCACAAACCTCAACCGCAGGTGACGGGTCAAGGTGTACGAGGCCATCAGGTGCATGTTGAAGCCGGCCTGCGGCATGTTGGCCACGCCGCGAAAATCCTCGGCCAAGCTGTCGGCGATGGCGAAGTTGAAGTCGCTTTGGTTTCCGGAAAGGATGAATCCAAAGTGGTAAGGGCGGGCGTCAAAGTTGGGCAGGTTTTTCCGTCCACGCTGGCCGTATGCACTGTCCATGCCCAACACGGTGAACAGGAGCAACACACAAAGAGGAGAGAGAAAACGCATCATGCGGAACGAAGGTACATCATCACAACGTCGAAAGTCCCCAAATCTGATGCAAGAGCACCGTGGCGCACAACCCCAAAATCACGGCAGCGAAGAGGTAGGTCAGCAACGACAGCACCACGGTCACACCGCCTGACAGCATCCAATGGATTTGACTGGTGGCTTGCTCGCGGTAGGTGTCTCGGTCTGGCAGCGCGTGACCCTCGTCCATGTTTTGAGACGCGACAAAGGCAGCGTAGGCCTCTTCAGAGCTCGTGTTCTCTTCGATTTGGGCCAAACGCAGCGCTTTCCGCAACTCTGTGGAAGAACGGTCCACCACGTGGTTCCACATCCAAACGGACGCAGCAGCCAGAAGGGCGTACAGCACGAGTGGCTTCGTCAGTTGTTTGAAGTCGCCCCAAAAAGAACGTGTGCTCGTCCGTCCGCGAACCATCCAAAAGGAGCCAAGGACAGCCAGAAGCGTGAGGGCCGACCAGTGGTACATGCCTCCCAAGGCCACGAGGCGCTCGGCGTTGACCGGTCCGGCCAAGGCCCATTTGAACGCAAAGTATCCCGCCGCCAAAAGCAACGGCACACCCATCAAGGAGGACTTGCGCATGTGAGTTTACCCGTTCATGGACGCCAGGAAGTCCTCGTTGTTGCGGCTTCCTTCCACCCGGTCTTTGACAAATTCCATGGCTTCCACACTGTTCATGTCGGCCAAGTGTTTGCGCAAAATCCAAATGCGCTGCAGGTCGGCTTTGTCCATGAGCAGGTCTTCGCGTCGCGTGCCTGAGGCCAAAATGTCGATGGCTGGGTAGATGCGGCGGTTGGAAATGCGGCGGTCGAGCTGCAATTCCATGTTGCCCGTTCCCTTGAATTCTTCGAAGATGACTTCGTCCATTTTGGACCCCGTTTCCGTCAAAGCAGTGGCAATGATGGACAGGGAACCGCCGTTTTCAATGTTGCGCGCCGCGCCAAAGAAGCGCTTGGGCTTCTGAAGGGCGTTGGCTTCCACACCACCGGACAGGATCTTGCCGGAAGATGGGCTGACAGTGTTGTAGGCACGTGCAAGACGGGTGATGGAATCGAGCAAAATGCAGACGTCGTGTCCGCATTCCACCATGCGCTTGGACTTCTCCAAGACGAGGTTGGCGATCCGCACGTGACGGTCTGCAGGTTCGTCGAAGGTCGATGCAATCACTTCCGCATTCACGCTGCGCTTCATGTCCGTCACCTCCTCGGGACGTTCGTCGATGAGCAAAATGATGAGGTAGACCTCGGGGTGGTTCAGGCTGATGGCGTTGGCCACGTCTTTGAGCAAGGTGGTCTTTCCTGTCTTGGGCTGAGACACAATCATGCCACGTTGGCCCTTGCCGATGGGGGCAAAGAGGTCCATGAGACGCGTGCTCACGGTGCCGCGAGCCGTGCTCAACTTGAAACGTTCCTGAGGGAACAGAGGCGTCAAAAATTTGAAGGGCACACGGTTCTTGATCCACTCTGGGCTACGGCCGTTCACGCTTTTGACGTCGATGAGGGGGTAGTACTTCTCTCCAATCCGTGGGGGGCGAATGCCTGCCACCACCGTGTCGCCTGTCTGAAGGCCAAACTGCTTCAGCTGTTTGGCTGAAATGTAGACGTCGTCAGGGGAGTTCAAGTAGTTGTAGTCGGCGGACCGCAGGAACGCGTAGCCTTCTTGTTGGACTTCCACGACGCCTTCGGTTTGCACCAAGCCGTCAAAGTCGAAGCCGTGTTCTTCCGGCTCAGAGAGGAACGGGTCCTTTCGGTTGTTGCGGTTGTTGCGGTTGTTGCGGTCGTTTCGATCGTTCCGGTTGTTGCGATCGTTGCGGTTGTTGCGGTCGCCTCGGTTGTTGCGGTCGCCACGGTTGTTGCGGTCTCCTCGGTCGCCGCGGTCGTTGCCCGACTTGTCGTTGCCTGCGTTGTCCGATCTTCCTTCGCCACCTTCTTTCGATCCACCTTCACGACGGCGACGGTCGCGCCGTTC
>WTJL01000019.1:9306-10792 GCA_011524845.1 Flavobacteriales bacterium
TTCCTTCGCCACCTTCTTTCGATCCACCTTCACGACGGCGACGGTCGCGCCGTTCACGCATGCTTTCTCCAGAGCGACGGCCTTGGTCTTCTGAAGCGTCCTTGTCCTTCTCCGACGCGTTTTCCTTGCCGCTGTCTTTGCTTCCAGCGTCAGCGCCGTCGTCCTTCTTCCGGCGACGGTTGGAGGCGGGCTTGTCTTCCGTCTTCTTGTCGTCTCCGTCGGAGGCTTTGCCACGTCCGCGGCGGTTGCCAGACTTGGCTTCGCCAGACTCTGCCTTGGGCTTGGCTTTGCTTTTGCTTGGCTGAGCGGCTTGCTCGTCCAAGATGCTGTAAACCAAGTCTTGTTTTTTCAATTTGTCCACTCGGGTGATTCCGAGCTTGCTTGCGATTTCTCGCAATTCGGCCACTTTCTTGCCGTTCAATTCGATGATGTCAAACATCCTACTACGTTGGGTGAGGGAGGGGCGAAGCCCCGAATGGCATCCAAGCGATGCCCACGTGGTAAAGATAGGCAAAGGCGTGTCCACGAAAGGTTCCTGTGCCTAAAAATGTGCGCTTTGTGTCACGTCATCTGCGGGCCCGAGGCCACTCGATGACGCGGAGGTTGTCGATTTGGCCTTGGTTGACCTCAAATGTCAACATGGTGCACACCTTGTGAAATCCAGAAATGCCTGCAGCACCGGGGTTCATGTGCAATCCTCCCCAAGCGCCCTTTTGGACGAGCAAGATGTGGCTGTGCCCGCAGACAAAGAGGTCAGGCGGATGTACGCGAAGCTCAGGCAGAATGCCTTTGGCGTACTTGGGAGGCCGTCCACCAATGTGGGTCATCCAAACCCGAAGGCCGTTCACCTCGAACCGCACATGCTCAGGCCAGGTTCGACGCGCAATTTGGTCGTCTATGTTGCCGTACACCGCCCGGCACGTGGTCACCTCGGACAGGGCGTCGGTCACGGCCAGGTCTCCGATGTCGCCTGCATGCCACACTTCATCGCACGCCGACGCATGCTTCAGGATGTGGTCGTCGATGTGACCATGGGTGTCGGAGAGCAGAAGGATGTTCACAGGTGTTGGCGGGCAATTGGTTCACCGCCGTCGCAAAGTCGGCCAAAATGACGGACTTTCGCTTCATGAAGTCAATGAGGTCATCCTTGGGGTTGGGAATGGTTTGGGCGGTGCTGGCATGCGTGCCTGCATGGGGGCAACACGATCCTCCCAGTCGCAAAGCCCAAAAGGCCTACGCCGACGCCCTCGAGGCATACCGATTTCTCTCGTTCAACGTGGCGGTCTCTCATTTGGACAAGGCCATTGAGAAGAGTCCTTCTTTCGCAGAGGCGTGGTTCTTGAAGGCGCAGATTTATCAGGAGATGGACCATCCAGAAGAAGAAGCGGTGCTGGCCAAGGCCTTGGCCATCGATGCCTCGCTGTTTCCGCATGGTTGGGTCACCCTCGCCCAAATTCAATGGGAACTTGGCAAGGTGGACGAGGGC
>WTJL01000019.1:10892-27000 GCA_011524845.1 Flavobacteriales bacterium
TTCGAATCTCGTGCGGACGACAACGGCCAGTGGTCGGCGCCGGTGCCGCTCCCGGGGGTGAACACGCCCATGAACGAAGGTGCGCCGACATTGAGCGGGGACGGCAAGGTCATGGTGTTCACCGCCTGCGCCACTCCTCGGGACGGCTATGGGCCACGACGCGGCAAAGGGTCGTGCGATTTGTTTGAATCGGTGTGGGACGACGATACCCAACGGTGGTCGCTGGGCAAGAACCTCGGTGCGCCCAATTCCGTGGGGTGGGAGAGCCAACCTGCCTTGAGCGCGGACGGCAACATGTTGGTGTTTGCCAAAGCTCCCAAAGGGAACCGAGCGCCCTCCGATCTGGTCGTGTGTCACCGCTTGGACCACGGCGGATGGTCCTCGCCCCGCAAACTTCCGGGTGCCGTCAACACGGAGTACACCGAGGAAAGTCCGTTTTTGCACCCCGATGGGAAGACGTTGTACTTCAGCAGCGACGGCCACCCTGGGTTTGGTCAACTGGACGTGTTTGTCTCCAAACTCCAAAAGGATGGCACCTGGGGGACTCCCACCAACTTGGGCGCGGGGGTGAACAGCTCCGGCAAGGACAACAGTTTGATGGTCCTTCCTCGTGGCGGGGTGGCCATGTTCGCCACCACCCAAGGGTCGGGCAACCTCGATTTCTGGCAAGTGACCTTGCCCGAGGAGGCACAGCCCATTGAGGTGGCCACGCTTCGGGGCGTGGTGAGGGATTCAGAAAGTGGAGAAGCCCTCGTGGCCGAGGTGAGCTTGGTCGATTTGGAAACGGGTCAGGTCCTGAGCGTCATGCCCTCGGATCGGGAAAATGGCTTCTTGCTTCCCTTGCCGGGCCTCGGGAATTACAGCTTCGAAGCAAGTGCGGAAGGGCATTTGTTTGGGATGACCACCTACCACCAAACCGGTGGGCAGGACTTGAACAGGACGCCGTTTGTTCAAATCGAACTCGACCCCATCAAGGAGGGCACCACGTTCACGTTGGACGCCATTCAATTCGAGTCGGGATTGGCCGAGCTCAGTTCCACGTACCAGGCAGGTTGTGAGCGGCTCGCGCAATGGATGCTCGACAACCCAGGGGTGACCATCCGCATCGAAGGACACACAGACAACGTGGGAAGTGTGGCGTTCAACATGGCGCTGAGCCAGGACCGTGCCTCTGCCGTGCAGGATTTTCTCGAAGCACGAGGAGTGGCGGAGGCCCGATTGGCTATCGAAGGCAAGGGCCCCTTGGAGCCGCTGGGAGACAACGGCACCGAAGCAGGAAGGGCCCTCAACCGTCGGGTCCAAGTCGTCATCTTGGAGCCCCGCTGAGAAGAGGAGCTTCTGAGCTTACTGGACGTTCCAGACCGCGGAGAGGAACCACGTTCTTGGCGGAGCGGGATTGTAGAAATTTCCCCTAAACCCATTGAGCTGGTGCCACCCGGAATAGGTCGTGTTGGTGGCGTTGCGCACGCCGACAGATGCTGTGATCGATCCTGAAGGCGGCGTCCATCCCCACTCGGCATTCACTGTGGCAAAGGCGGGATGCACCACACTGTTGTCGTTGTTCAAGGGCGTGGCGCCGACCGCGCGCACCCAAGACTGCCAGGTCCACGTGTGGTCTCGGCCCCAAACGGTCCAGCGGTGTTGGAGGTTGGCCATCCACTTTGGGGATCCTGGCAAGTCGCCTTCGTCCCAGCGGTGGAATTGGGCCGAGCCCGAGGCATGGACCTGATGGCGTCGCCACGATTTCCCCACTTGCCATTCGACGCCTTGCATGGTGATGGGGGCGGTGGTGTTGACAAAGATTTGGGCGCCGTTGGAATCCACGTCCTGGACGATGGCCCGTTGCACTTGTTGGTGGTACACCACCAACTCGCCTAAGGTGTGACGTGCACCGGCTTCCACGGTCCAAGCGCGCTCCGCGTCCAACACGGAGGGGAGCCGTCCGGCATCGTCCGTGGACAGGGATTCGAAGTTGGTGGGGTCGCTGAATCCGGAGGACACCTGTGCAAACGCGGTCCAACGTTCGCCGAGGGTTTTGGAGGCCCCCAAACGCGGCAGCACTTGGGTGGCGTTGAAGGGGGAGCTGTAGGTGGTGTCGGCCGCCATGCCCTCCGCGCTTCGCATTCTCGACGACAAGGCAGCTGACGTTTCAAGTCGCCATCCCGAGGCCCAAGCCCACGACAAGGCAGGGGCCCAGTGCGCCCTGGATTGGCGGATGTTCAAGTCGTACAGCATGTCGCTTGAGGCGCCCTCAGTGGCGCTGTCCCATTCTGTGAATTGTCCACGGTCGGCCACGGCCATCAGGGTCCATTCGGCTTGGAAGTCGACGTTCTGGAACGACCACGCAGCAAACCGCTGTCTCACCCGCAGGCTGCTTCCAAGGCCCGTTTCCTCCTTGTATCCATTGTAAAAAGGAGAAGTGCCAAATGGATTGGTTTTGTCGGTCCACCGAACCAATCCCCACACGTCCAAGCTGCTTCGGTGCTGCTTGTTGCTCAAGTTGGGCACATGAAGGTGGTGTCCCCAGAGGGCGCGCCTGCGACGAACGTGGGCGTCGTATGCGGAACCGGGAGCGTATGTGGAGGTGGTGGTGTCCGCAATGGCCCCGGGAAGTCCCCACGAGCCGTCTTGAAAAGCCACCCAGTCGTAGTGCTTGGCTTTTTTGTTGCCCCAAGCTCGGTCCGCTTCCACTTGCCAGCGGTGGTTCCATTCTTGATCGCGGTACCCGCTGTTTTGGGTGCGGGTCATGCGCACGTTCCAGCCTTGAAGGCTCAGCGCTCCGTGAAGCCGGGCTTGCACACCTCCGTTCCCTGTGGTTCCCACCACCGTCTGGATGCGTCCCAAAGCAGGTTGGGCAGCGCCGTGCGCAAGCAAGGCGCCCCCGTAGGCGCCGCCAAACGTTGTGGCGGCCGCACCTGAGACAAGCTCCATGCCACCCACGCTCGAAGGGTCCAACCATTCCACGGGGCTAGTGCCGTCCGCTTCGGTCAACAGGAACCCTCGGACAAACAGCATGGTGTTCCGAACGGCAAACGGCGACCGAAGCGCAGATCCACGGACGTTGAGGCGTCGACTTCCTCCCATGCCTCGGGTTTCCATCAGAACCCCGGGCAATGCATTGAGCGCATTGGAGACGTCGGCACTTCCAAATCCATTGGTCAGCACAGAGTCTGAGACCCAGCGTGTCGCCGTGATTTGTTCAGGCGAAAGGAGGGGGCTGAAGGTGGCAATGGCCGCCGAGTCGAGCGAGACCCAATCCCAAAGGAGCGAGTCCGTGGAGGGGGTGTCGTAGGCCAGGACGTTGGACAACGACAGCACCAGAGCTGCCAAGGAGAGGGCAATGCGGTGAATGGCGGTCATGAGAACGAGGGGTTATTGCACCATCAACACACGCGTCATGCGGACGCCTTCGCCGTTGGTGGCTTCCAAGATGTACGCCCCGCTGTTCCATGTGGACACGTCGAGCACGTGTTGACCCCAAAGTTGACCTTGATCCAGCACCTGACCCTGCATGTTGACCACGCGGTAGGGCTGACCCGTCCAAGAGGCACTCACTGCCAGCTGGACCTGATGGGAGGCCGGGTTGGGGAAAACATCCACGCCGCGCGTGTCGGACCAATCGTTCACGGCGTCTGTCGCAGTGGGACGGAATTCTTTGATCAAGTTGGGTCCGTTTCCGGTGTAGCTAGGTCCGTTCAATGCCAGGTACACTGCGCCCGTGTAGGGGTTGACGGCCACGTCGCGGATGCGTTGGTTGAATTCGTCAAAGAAGTACTCGTCGCTTTCAAGCGTCAGGCCGTCGTCGCTCATGTGCAACACGTTGAGGCGGCCGCCGACCGGATCTTGGAAGCCTCCCAAAACGGCCATCAGCACGCTGCCCTGCCACTCCGGGATCGCGGGGTGGTCGTAGTAGATGACATCGTTGACCGCCGCGCAAGGTGACCACGTGCGCAAGGGTTCAGAAACGTCGTTTTCGTTGCAAAAGTCCACCTCGTTCCACGCGTCGCACCAGTCGCAAACACCGTCGCAGCTTCCTTCCACGTCGGGCCATCCGTAGTTGCGGCCGGCTTCGAGGATGTTGAATTCATCGAAGTTGTATTGCCCGTGCTCGCTGCTGTAGATGACATCGTTGGGGCCCAGGCACAACCCTTGGCTGTTGCGGTGTCCCTTGGTGAAGACGTAGCTGTTGGGGTCGGGGTTGTCGGCAGGAATGGTTCCGTCGAGGTTGAAGCGAAGGATTTTGCCGTTGTCGTCGTTGTCGTCTTGCGAGCTGACCCCGCCGTCTCCGAGGTCTCCCGTGCTCATGAGCAACGTGTTGTCGGGCAGGACCAACAAGCGGCTTCCGTTGTGGATGCCTGCGGCACCGACGGAATGCAGGATTTCTTCGTTGCCCAACGCCGTACCGTCCCAATCGAACACGCTCAAGCGCTCTTGGTTGCCAAACGCCGTGTACGCGAGGTAGACTTTGGGCGTGGTGTCCCACTCAGGGTGAAGGGCCATGCCTAGCAAGCCAGGTTCAACGCCACCGTCGTTGACGTTGAGGCTGAGCACCGTTTCGTAGGCGCCCGACAAAGGGTCGATGTGGAGAACGTCGCCTTCGCGCGTGGTGCACCACAACATGTCGTCTGGGCCCCATGTGAGTTCCCACGGAATGTGGACGCCTGACACCAGGTTGTACTCCGTCAAGATGGTTTCGTCGAGGGTCCAGGTGGTTTGGGCTTGGACAGGGGAAAGCATGCCCAGGGTCAGGGCAGAGGCGAGAACGAAGGCGAAATTCTTCATCAAGGGGTGTTTAGGGTTGTCCGAAAGCTACGGCGCTCCACGCGGGGAGTTGGCCGTCTGAGGTCAGAGAACCGGCCAAAACAGGAACAGGTTGCCCCGTTCCCAGCTCTGGAAGGGGCGCAGGGGACGATTCGCGGTTGAGGTAGATGTCCGTGACTTCTCCCAAATACGAGCGCTGAATGTGCAGCACCGCGTCGTTGAGCACGTCAAAGCGGGTGGTGCCGTACAGCATGCTCATCCGGCTGCGACGCAAATTGGCCCATGACGCCGTCCACGCTCGGGTCGCCGTTTCCTGATCGTTCAATTCGCCAAAGCGCATCATGCGACGGTTGTCCGGATCGTTGCCGCCCACGTCGGCGATTTCATCTCCGTAATACACGCATGGAATGCCGGGAACGCTCATGATGAACGACATCAGGGTGCGCATTTTGGCATAGCCTTCGTCACCGCCGTGCTGAATGTCACGGGTCCACCCTTGAAACTTCATGTCTTCGTTGACGTCCAAGGTGCCGTCTGCCAGGGAGGTGAATCGGGGACGGTCTTGGTTGCCGGTGATGTTCCCCATGAGGTGGTGCGCGCCGTACGCAGACAAGCTGGACTCGCTCGTTTCGACGAGGTCCGACCAGGACCCTTCCTCAAACGCAATGGCGCCCACGGCTTTGTCGTATACGTTGAAGTCGAACTGGGCGTCCAACATGCCGCTGGAGAGGTAGCTTCCGATGAGGTCAGGGCTCCCATAGGTCTCCCCAATTTGGAACAACCGCTTGCCCGTGTGCCGCTGGGCGTCCTTCAATTTGAGGGTGAGCTTGCGCCAAAACACCTCCGAGATGTGCTTTGTCGCATCGTGACGGAAACCGTCGATGCCGCTGTGATGGGCCCACCACACCGCACTGTCCGACATGGCCTCCGCCACCTCAGGACGCTCAAGGTCGAGGGTGGGCATGAAGGTGTCAAACCATGTGGTCAAGCGGTGGTCGTCCCAGCGTTCGGTGTTCAATGATCCATCGGGCAGGTAGAGGTTGGTGGTCCAATCTCTGTGAACGTCCATCAACGGATGGTCTTCGTGCACGTGGTTGCCCACGTAGTCCAAAAGCACGTTCATGCCCCTGTGGTGGGCACCGTCGGTGAGGGCGGTCATGGCCTTGCGCGACCCAAACCTCCGATCCACTTGGGTGCAACTCACGGGCCAGTAGCCGTGGTACCCACTGAACTTGCTCGACACTTGGGTGCGGAGGCTGTCTTGCCACAACCCCCACGCTCCTTCGGCGTTGGCCGTGATGGGGGAAATCCACACCGTGTTCATCCCGAGCTCGTCGAAGTAGCCTTCTTCAAGCTTGGCGGTGACCCCTTGGAGATCGCCACCGAGGTGGTTGGCCAGAGGCAGGATGCTGGGATCGTTCACTGGCTCGTCGTTGTCGACCTCGCCATTGAAAAACCGGTCCACCATGAGAAAGTACATGGTGGCGCTGTGCCAATCAGAGCGGTCCAGGTTCGCGACGTCGGTCACCGGCGCATTGCCTGCTGTGGGAATCAGAAGGTCCTGAGCGATGCCGCCCTCGTGGGCCGCCCATGCCCGCACATGGTGCCGTCCTCCGTCGAATCCCGAGAGCACGACAGGCAAGGTGACGGCTTGGTCGTGGCGTCCGTAGTGGACCATGATGTTGTCGACGGTGACGAGCAAGTCTGCCGGTCCATCCACTTGAAAAAAGAGCTTTCCTTGGTTGGCAAACGCACTCAAGTTGGGAGGTTGTGGGGCCTCCAGCCTGACCACTGAATTCCATCCGCCCATGCCGTTCGACATCAGGTCGTCGTTGGAGGGATCGGTCATCCATTCGCCGTCAATCACCCACTGGTAAGGGTGGTTCCCAGGTCGAAGCACCGCGTCAAAAGCATACGCTCCCGGTTGATCCGTCACAGGCGTGGCCGGGGTCGGAGTCCATCCCGTCAAATCCCCAACGATGCCAACGGAGGACGTTGGCTGTGGTTGGTTGGCTGGGCCCCACATGAAGGTGTGGTTTTGTTCACCTTTGGACAAGACAGGAACCATGCGTTCTTCGTCGTTCACCAACACCTTGAGCACGCCCAAGCCGCTCGTCGGTGCGCCTGGAAGGGTCACTGTGCCCTGTTCGATGACGAGCGTGTCGCACGAGGAGGGCGAGGAGCAATAGATCAAGCGTTCGGCAGACTCGCCAGGACCGAGCCAGTCTTGCACCACCCAGGTGGACGCGTTGGCGCCCACTTGAATGGGCATGATGGGGCCCCATGACGAGGCCAAGTGGGTGTGGAGCTCTTCAGATGGTTGACATCCGAGAACGGCAAAGGCCATGGCAACCGCCACAGCCTTTGATCCAAATTGAGATGCGTTCATGGGTTATTCGCAATCGAGCAGCGGAACGCTGGTTTCGTAGTAAATGCCGTCCCATGGCGTGGAATCGGGTTCGTAGGTGAACCCGGGCTTCAAGGGGTAGCAGATCAAAGTGAGGATGCCCAAGCCTTCTGGCACGATGCCTTCGAAGAACGCCTCAGGCAGAATGACCGTGCGGTAAAATCCAGGCTTGTCTTCCAACGGAGTCATGCGCAATTCGGGCGTGCTGGCCACATCCACGTCGTCCACGAGAGAGTAGAAGTTGCCGTCGGTGGCGCGCGCTTTGATTTGGAGGTAGACTTCGTCGTTTTCGATGTCGGTCAAATCCACGTCGAGGTTGCTGTTGTACGTCATGCTGACAAAGTCGTCGGCCCGTCGGGTTTCGGGAAACACGCACATCTTTTCTTCGCACAACTTGGGCAACACCCCCACGTTGAAGTCCTCGGTTTTCGCCTCTCCAAAATCTTCGAGACCAGGGTAGGGCGCGCCGTTTTTCAACTTGGCCAAGCAAGAGATGCCTTGGCTGTACAGGCTGCTCGCATCGGTGTAGAATTGAGAAGGTACGAAGGTCAAGCTGTACGTGAGCCCGCCTTGGTGAACCAACTGCATGTCGTCGTTGCTGTTGTCCCAGGATCCGTTGCTTCCCACGGGGTCGCTTGGGGTCCACGTCCAGATGTACACGGGCAGGTCGGGGTTGGCCTCCAGGATGGTTTTCAGACCAAATTGCTCACTTTGGCCCACGTCGATGGTCAAGGTGACCTCTTCGTGCAAACCCGTGGGACTCGGCGTGAGTGTCACAGCCTGCCCCCAGCTCTGGGTGGAGACCATGGCGCAGGTCGCCGCCATGCATGCAAGGCGCGTGGCCTTCTTGAGGAAAGAGGAGGGAGTCGTCATTGTCGGTTGAAGCTGAAGGTGTAAGCCAAAACAGGGTCGCCGTCGCACGGGCGGTCGTACACGATGTCGAGGAGGTCGTCGTGGGGACGAACCACGGCACCGAGGTTGTATTGCAAGGTGTCCATGGGCATGCCCTCGGCATCTTCTGTGGCCAAAATGAGGTAAGTGGGGTGTTCCTCGTCGTCCAAGGACCATGTTCCCGCCTCGCCGAAGTAGTTGCGTCCCTTTTCAATGGCGACGCTGTACGTGAAGTCTTCGTTCAGCGTGATGCGCAGAGGCGTCACGATGCCGTCGATGTACAGCTCGCTGAGGTCCCGAACTTCGGTGAGGGGGCTTTGCAAGTCGGTTTGGGAAAAGCTGCCCATTTCCCAAACGCCGATCATGCCTTCCAATTTGTTGAAGGGCTCTCCGAGCTCGCCTTGGAGTTCAGGCTTGCAGCCCATCCATCCACCGGTCAAGAGGATGGCGACGGACGCCCAAAGGATGTGTTTTGCGATGTTCATGTGTTCTCGTTGTAGGGATCAGTTGCAGCCGCCGACTTCGTTGAACTCAAATCCGGCCACGTTGCCTTCGGAGGCAGAGAATTGCAGGGCCATGCCCGGGCAGTCCCACGGTGCGTTGCGAATGGTGATGTCTTCCCCATTGGCACCGCGTCGCTGAAGCTGTTCCACCCAAAGGCCCATGCCAATGGTCTCTTTGCGGTATTCGTTGCGGGCGGCGTCCACCACGTCTTCCGCCGTGGCGGTCTCGTCCAGCAGGTACACATCGGAGGTGATGCCGGCACGGCCGCGAATGGTGTTGATGTCGCTCACCGCCACGTCGAGGTTGGTTCCCGTCTCGCCGTAGCACTCTGCGCGAATGAGCATCATTTGCGTGAGGTGAATGAGCGGGACATTGAAGAAGCTGTGGTCGGTGAAGCGGGTGAGCAATGTCTTGCCCTCGGTGGGCAAGTACTCGTACCACAACGACCGACGGTCCTCGTTGGCGCCAACGGCAATCTGTTGGAACCAGTCCCAGTAGGTGGTCGTCAAGGTGATCTCCGGATTCGCCGAGGGTTGCCACCACTGCACGAACTGGTCGGTGCGGTTGTCGTTGGTGGCCAAGGTGCTGTAGACCGAGAAGATGGACTCAGAGCTTGTGGTGCCAATGGGCAATCGCATCCGCACGAAGGCACTGTCCGTGTCTGGCTGTTCCAGCGAATACCGGTTGCTTTCAATGACCTCTGTGGCGAGGGGGGCAGCGGCTTCAAAGTCGTTTTTCAGGAAGTGCACCTGGGCCAGCAAAGCCTTCGCGGCATCCTTGTTCGCGTAGACGCCGTTGTCGTCGGGCAGGTTGGCGATGGCTTCGTTGAGGTCTGCTTCGATCTGGGCGTACGCTTCGCCAACAGTGGCCCGAGGGAACGGGGCGTCTCGGAGATACGTGGGGAGGGGGATGCCGGGGTGGCTGTTGTCCTCGGTGTACCCGTATGGCTGGGCAAACATCTTGACTGCCCCCCAGAAACAAAAGGCGCGGATGAACTTGGCTTCAGCCTCCATGCGGGTTTGGTCCTCAGCGCTCAGACCTTCGATCAAGTCGAAGCTGTCCAACAAGCTGTTGACGCGAAGCACGGGGTAGAAAAAGTCACGGTTCACGCCGCCGACGTACGATGTCCAGCGGATGGTCTCGCGGTTGTAAATGGCCTTCAAATCGTTGTTGGCCAGCGGCTCGTTGGGGTTGTCGCCGCGCAATTCGTTCATGAGTTGAACGTCTCCGTCGTAAAGGTTGGCCAACACGTCGTAGCAGGAGACGAGCAAGGCTTGCAAATCGTCCGGCGTTTCGAGTGCGTCCTCTGCGAGGATGTACTGGTCAGGGTTGACCTCAAGCCAGCGGCAACCGGCAAAGGTCATGGCCACTGCGACAAGTGCCGTGAGCAGGGTGGTGGTCTTCATGGCGATTAGAAGTTGGCGTTGATGGCAAAGATGACAGAGCGCTCTTGAGGCGCGGTGAGGTAGTTGGCACCGCCAGAGAAGTTGCGGTCTTGGCGGTTTTCAAAATCGCGCGTGAGCTCCGGGTCGAGGCCAATGAAGTTGGTCAAGACAAACAAGTTGTTGCCGCTCAAACGCAGAGTGATGTTGCCCTTGGATGCGGGCACGCGGTAGGAAATGGAGGCGTTGCGCAGGCGCACGTAGCTCGCATCGTACATGAACAAGCTGGTGTTCCACCATGGGAAGCCTGCAGGCAATCCGTACGTGGTTTCGTCCAAGGTCAAGCGAGGGAACGAGGCGATGTCCCCAGGCTGGCGCCAGCGGTCGAAGAGGTCGGTGCGCATGTTCCAGTCGGTCACCACACCGAGCTGACGCTTGGCAGAGCTGTCCCAAATCTTGGCGCCAAACGCTGCCGTGAATTGGCTGCTGAACGTCCAGTTGCGGAACGTGATCTCGTTGCGCAAGCCCCCCACGTGGTCGGGGAGACCGTCGCCCACGGCTTGGCGGTCTTCGAGGTTGTACTCAAAGGTCTCGTTGCCGTTGATGTCGATGTAGACAGGCAATCCCGATTCTGGGTCCACATGGCTGAAGGGAACCAAGAAGTACGTCGTCAACGGCGCTCCGGTCACGGCACGGCTGTCGTTGGTGCCCCCTGAGATGGCGTCCTCGGTGAAGTCGCCTGTGCTGACAAGTTCGTTGTAGTTGTACGCGTAGTTCAGGGTGGTTTTCCACTGAAGCTCAGAGGTGCTTGGCAGGTTGTTGGACGTGATGCCCAATTCCACCCCGCGGTTCAGCACTTGCCCGGCGTTCACCGATCGGTTGTTGAATCCCGTGTGGGAGGGAAGCTCGACGTTCATCAGGACGTCGCTGGCCATCTTGTTGTACCACCCGAGCTCCACAGACACGCGGTCTTTCCACAATCCCATTTCGACCGAGGCGTCGATGGTTTCCACGGTTTCCCAGCGCAAGTCGGGGTTGCCGGGTTGCGTGGGGAACACGATGGTGTCCCCAGCGTAGGTGGCGCCTTGGGTTTGGTCGATGTACAAGGCAAATCGGCTGAAGCCGTCGATGTTGGCGTTGCCTGTTCGGCCCCAGCTCGTGCGGAGCTTCAAAAAGCTGATGGTTTCCGACTGGAAGGAGGGTTCGTCGCTGATGACCCAGCCTGCAGCTGCGGAAGGGAAGAAGCCAAACCGGTTGTTGGCCCCAAACCGTGACGATCCGTCCACACGTGCGGTGGCTTGGAAGAAGTAACGGTCCTTCAAGTTGTAGTTCACACGGGCAAACGTCGAAGCAAAACCGTCGGTCCGGTACTGGTTGAGGTACGCATTGGTCACGGTCGAGACCGACTCGTAGAGGCTGTCGTGAAGGCCAAACAAGCTGTCCCGCAAAGTGGGTGTCGCGTAGGCGGGACCTTGGGAGTCACGAAGGTTGAACCCAAATCCATCGCTCTCAAACTTTTGCGCTTCTGCACCCACCAAGATGGACAGTGACGTGGTGTCGGTGTCCAGGGCACGGAAGGTCGCGTTCGCCCCCACGTTGTAGTTGCGAGAGTTGTATTCGCTCCAGTTGCCGTAAGCGAAGCCATTGGTCCGGTCGAGGGCAGAGTTCTCGTACGAGTCGCTTTCAAGCTTGCTGTTGTCGTAGCCACCGTTCAGCACGATGTCCAAACGTTTGTGAGGCGTCACAACGACTTGGCCTGTTGCAATTTGACGTCGCTCCGTCTCGCGCCATTGGACCAAGTCCTGGTACGCCATGGGGTTGAACCAGCGGTTCAGTTCGTAGTTCCGCTCGGTCGAGACCAAGCTGCCGTTGGCGTCAAACGTGGAATCGACCACGTACGGCGCCATGTAGGGAAGGGCGGTGGACATGGCCGTGCCGATGCCTCCCGACCATCCGCCGCGGACGCGCTGGTTCCGTCCTTCAGAAGTGCTTCCAGACAACAGCACCTTGACTTTGTCGTTGGGCGTCCAATCGAAGTTGGTCCGTGCACTGGTTCGCGTGTAGCTGTTGCCGATGGCGTAGCTCTCGTTCTTGTCGTAGCTCACCCCGTTGTACATCGACCACTTTTCGCCACCGCTGCGCAACCCAATGTTTTGCTGGGTCTTTTGGGCGCGGCGGGTGAATTGGTCGAACCAGTTGGTGTTGGTCTCGAGCGCACGTTCGTACGCGGCCTTGCGCGCCTCCGGGCTGGAGGATGCTGTGGAGAGGTAGGGAAGCCAAACGTACCCGGTGCCGCCGTCGTTCTCCCACGCTTCCTGACGGATGGTGAGGTACTCTTCGGTGGTCATCATGTTGGGACGTGCGGTGGACTCACCGTAGCCAATGGAAGAGCCGTAGCTCACTTGAATGCCGTTTTTCACGCCGCGCTTGGTGGTGATCAAAATGACCCCGTTCGCCCCACGTGAACCGTAAATGCCTGTGGCAGCCGCGTCCTTGAGCACCTGAATGTCCTTGATGTCGTTGGGGTTCAAGCTGGCCAAGGGGTTGCGGTTCATGGCGCCGCTGTTGCCGCCTGCGAAATAATCCTGCGTGATGGGAATGCCGTCCACGACATACAACGGGTCGCCACCTGCCGAGATGGAGCTCAGACCGCGAATGCGAACGATCGATCCGCTGCCTGCCATGCCAGACCCTTGGGTCACTTGCACACCTGCCGCTTGGCCTTGGAGCGCAGCTTCGAAGGAAGGGGTTTGGACAGCGGTGATCTCTTTGGAGTCGATGGTGGCAATGGCCCCGGTGACCTCTTTCTTGCGCTGAACTCCGTACCCAACCACCACTGACTCGTTCAAGAGCACTGCGTCTTCGCGAAGACGGATGTTCAAGGTCTTGGTTTCTCCGGCGTTGACGTTGACAGTCTTCACCGTGTTGAGGTAGCCGATGAAGGAGAACGTCAGTGTTTGTTCTCCTGCGGGCACAGACAAGGTGTACTTGCCGTCGAGGTCGGTGAACACGCCTTTGCCCGACGCGTTCATCACGGTGGCAGAAGGAAGGGCATTGCCCGAGTCGTCCGTCACCCGGCCTTGGACCGTGGCTTGGGCAAAAAGGGCGTCACTTGTCCCGAGCAAAGCGAGGAGCAAGCTGGCCATGGTAGCAATTCGAATCATGGATGGCTGGATCGAAGGAATTTTCAGCGAAATGTGATGGTGTCAAATGTACACCAAGGGGTGAGCCCTCAATGTGACATTTTGTACACAGGTGTGGAAAACGTGTTGCCCTGATGCGACCACGTCAAGCGGTAGATGCCGCTCGACAAGCCACTCAAGTCCAAGGTCCACAGTTCCCCGGAGTTGGCAAGGGCAGGCGTGGAAAGCACCCGTCCGTCCATTCCGACCACGCGGAGGTCGGTTGGGTGTTGGCCTGCGGCGCTTTGAAGGGTCAGCACGTCCGTCGTGGGGTTGGGGAAAACGCGCCACATGGCGCGTGCATCAGACACGCCCACCGTGGCGTCGAGGCCATCGCAATCTTGGTCGATGCCGTCGTTGGCCACGTCCACAGCGCCCGTGTAAATGGTGGCGTCGTTGTCGTTGCAGTCGCCCTCTGACGCGAGTTGACCGTCGAGGTCGACGTCGATTTCAGTGAGGGAAGGCGTCGGCAGAGGCACGTCCGTGTAGACATGCATTTCCCCAGGAGCAAACGGCATGCTTGCATTCAAGTCGGACACCTCGATGGCCTCGCCGGTCAAGTGATCGTACCACGTGCCGGTGTGCGTGAAGCCGGGCACCATGTCGATGGCGGTGACCTTGTAGTTGCCGACCACGACGGCGTCTCCATCGGGATGCTCAAAATGCATGCGCTTTCCGTACCCGCCGCCCACGTCCACATTGAAGGAGGTGGCAGAGGGGCCAAACGCCGGGTAGTCTCGCTTCAATGCCGCAAGGGCCCCGCTGACGTCGTACAGGTGGCGTCGCTCGGGTTCGTCGTAGTAATCCCAACGCACCGGCTTGGCAGCCACGCGGCAATCCGGGTTCACCGTTACCCCATCGCTGCACGTGTTGATGCTGTAGTCGTAGCCCAACTCTTCAAATTGCCAAATCAGGCGTGGCCCTGGCATCAACACGTTGAAGGCCATCGTGAGCTGTTGCCGGCGCAGGGCGATGACCTCGTCGCTGGCGTCGTAGTCCCCGTTGCTGTTTCCGAACTGAAGGTTCTTGTACATGAGCCGTTCCTCGTCGTGGCTCTCTGCGTAGGCCACCGCGTGGCGGTCTTGGAAGCTGTGGTTTTGGAAGTTGGCCCAGCTGAAGTCGTTGTCGCTGTATCCCATGCTCGCCTCTTGGTAGTTGTGCGTGGCGTTGGTCCAGAGCATGAAGCCTGCGGCATTGCCGTTTTGGCCGTTGTAGTTGGCAAGTTCCAGTTCCTCGTTGTAATCGCACCAATGCTCGAGGATCATGTACACGGAGGGGTCTTGGTTCCAGACGTGGTCTCCATATTCCTTCAGCCAATTGATGCGCTGGGCGCTGTAGCCCCCGTCGACGCCTTGCTGTTGGATGATGCCTTGCGTGAAGTCCCAGCGGAACCCGTCGATGTGGTAGTTGTCCACCCAGTGGTCGAGGTTGCGCTTGACAAAGTCGCGCGTCTTGGTGCTGCCGTGGTTCCAATCGTAAAACCACGTGAAGCTGTGGGGGGCGCTGACGTTGAACCACGGGTTGTACGGCAACACGGTCCAATCCTCCCAGTACATTGTGATGAACGGGTTGGGTTGGTCGGCGTGGTTGTAGACCACGTCCAAGATGACGGCGATGCCGCGCTCGTGGCATGCGTCCACCAGAGACTTGAGGTCGTTCTTGGTTCCGTAGGCCTTGTCCACAGCGAAGTAGAACGTCGGGTTGTAGCCCCAGCTGTCGTTGCCGTTGAATTCATTGACCGGCATGAGCTCCAAGGCTTGCACGCCGAGGTCTTCCAAGTAATCCAGGGAGTCTTCGATGAATTTGAAGGTCCGATCTTCAGACCAGTCCCGCACCAGCAATTCGTAGATGACCAAATTTTCTTGATCGGGGCGCACAAAATCCTCGTCGGTCCAATCAAAGGGCGTTTCGCCTGGTGTCAGAACCCCCACGGGGCCGGACGTGACGTTGGCAGGGTAGGCCGGCATGTTGGGGTACGTGGTCTCAGGAATCCAAGGGTCGTTCCACTGGTCCAAGATGACTTCGGCATAGGCGTCGGCCACCCGAATGTCGTCGGGCAGGATGTGGTACTGGTACCTGTACGCCTCTCCCGGTGTCAAATCGTTCAGTTGAATCCAAAAGGTTTCGCCATCTCCCACGGCGTTCATCATGCTGGCCTCACTGAGGCTCCAGCCGTTGAAGTCGCCCACCACGAAGATGAAGTCCTTGAAAGGAGCCGTCCACTGAAGGATCACCGTGTTGTCGTCGATGTGGTTGATGCCGTCCACGATGCCCGCAGGTGGTGCGACCACGGGAGGCGTCTCGGGCATCACAAACACCGTGGCTTCCGCCGAGGCCGTGGCGCCGTCCAACGTCGCGGTGACGTTCAAGAGGTAGTCGCCCGTGGCGTCCAAGAGAAGGTCGTGGTTCAATGCGGTGCCAAAGGCCGTGGCCACTTCGACTCCGTTGACCGACAGCGAGAGGTCCGCGTCTTGCGTGGTTTGGGCCACAATTGGAAGGGTCGAGCCCAAAGTCTCGAGGGTGGAGGCTCCGCCGGGGCTTGTGAAGGCCACTTCGAACGATCCGTCGGACACGTTGTAGAAGATGTCGCTTTCGTCCGCCGTTTTGCCCACCGCCGAGCCGTCGGCATTGCGGAACACAAACGCGAGCTGTTCGATGGTCACGCCCTCAGGGACACCGTAATACTCCGCCAAGCTGACTCCGCCAAAGTCAAAGCTGTGGATGGTGCCCTCCACGGGGAGAAGGGTGTTGCCGTTGTTGGCCTCGCTGGTGTTGTTCCCGTTGGGCCATGGGTTTTGGACGTACTGCCAGTCCGAGGGCGATGTGCTTTCCGACGTGATGACCCCTGTGTGTGCGAACACGAAGGGGCAAGGAGGGCAAGGGGGCTCTTCGTTCAGCAAGGCGGCATTGCCTTGGCTGACGTCGTAGTACAACGTGACCACATCGTCCTGTGTGGGGAAGGCAGGTTCAGTCCAAATGAT
>WTJL01000153.1:0-4675 GCA_011524845.1 Flavobacteriales bacterium
CTTCAGAGGTAGGGAAGAGTTCTTTCTGGGGCACATCGACGTCCCAGGTGTTTCGATCGATCGCCGTGACCTCGTTGTCCTCCGCCTTCAGGAAAGGCTCAGGTTCGTTGGAGAGCTCTGTCGCGATGGTGTTGGCAGGCGCATTCTCTGCGTCTGAGGTCTTGTCGTCGAGCCACACTTTTTTGGGACCAGCAGCCGCGGCGGGCTGGTCGAGGCTTGCCGCATCGAATCCCGTAGCGATGACGGTCACACAGAGGTCTTCTCCCAAGTTGGGGTCCGTGCCGTATCCCCAGATGACCTCTGCGGTTTGGCCTGCAGCCTCTTGGATGTGGTCGGTGATTTCCATGATCTCATCCATGAGAATCTCCTCCGTTCCAAACGTGATGTTGAGCAACACGAAGTTGGCCCCTGTGATGTCGCTGTCGTTCAAGAGCGGGCTCTCCAGCGCATCGCTGACGGCCTTCTGCGCGCGACCTTGTCCAGAAGCGCTTCCCGATCCCATGATGGCCCGTCCGCTGTCGCGCATGACGGTGTTGACGTCGTTCATGTCCACGTTGATTTCCCCGGTCAACGTGATGACTTCCGCAATGCCTTTGGCGGCGGTGCAGAGGATTTGGTCTGCATTGGCGAATGCGCTGCGGATGGTTTGGTTGCCAAACAACTCACGCAACTTGTCGTTGCGGATGATGAGCAGGGTGTCCACTGCGGCGCGCATGGCTTCCAAACCTTCAGCGGCTTGAGAGTTTCTGCGGCGGCCCTCAAATTGGAAGGGCACCGTCACAATGCCGACGGTCAAGATGCCGCGTTCCTTGCAGGCTTGGGCAATGACGGGCGCTGCGCCTGTCCCGGTGCCGCCACCCATGCCGGCGGTTACAAAGACCATGCTGGTGTCTGTCCCCAACAATGCGGTGAGCTCGTCCAGGCTTTCAATGGCGGCGTTCTTGCCGACCTCTGGAAGAGAGCCCGCACCTTGCCCTCCTGTGAGGGTGGCCCCCAGTTGAACTTTGCGGGGGACTGGGCTGATGTCAAGGGCTTGCGCATCGGTGTTGCAGACGATGAAGTCGACACCTGTGATGCCTTGCTCAAACATCGTGTTGACGGCATTGGAACCGCCACCGCCGACGCCGATGACCTTGATGGGAGAATTGGAGGACTGGGGAATGTTGAACTGCATGGGGAGGTTGTTTGCGGATGGAAGGGTGGGGTCAGGCGAGGTCTTCGGTTTCGAACCAGTTCTTCACGCTTTGCATGAATTTCTGGATGCCGATGTTGGGCAATGCGATGCGGTCGTTGCTGGAAGCTGGGGATTCCGTGGCCTTGGCGCGCAGGCGGTCGTACCCTTTGATCACCAAGCCAACGCCGGTGGAGTAGGACGGAATGGAAGTGTCTTCAGGCGCGTTGGAGATGTGTTCTCCAGGGAAGCCCAAACGACAGTCCAACCCCGTCACGAATTGGAACAATTGGGTGACGTGCTTGAGCTGAGAGCCACCGCCCGTCAACACGATGCCGCCGATGAGTTGGTCGCCATAGCCCGAGCTGCGAATCTCATAGTGTACGTGCTCGATGATTTCGGTCATGCGCGCTTCGATGATTTGAGCAAGGGTTTTCAAGGCAATCTCCTTGGGCTTGCGGCCTGTCAATCCCGGGATGCACACAATCTCATTTGACTTGGTCTCTTGGGAAAGCGCAGAGCCAAACTTCTTCTTGAGTTGCTCTGCTTGACGCTTCATGATTTGGCATCCCTGACGGATGTCGTCGCTGATGACGTTGCCTCCGAAGGGAATGACTGCGGTGTGGCGGATGATGCCGTCTTGGAAAATGGCGATGTCCGTTGTGCCACCCCCGATGTCGACCAAGGCCACGCCGGCTTCCTTTTCCTCTTCGGAGAGGACGGAGGCTGCGGAGGCGAGCGGCTCAAGAATGAGCTGGTCCACTTCGAGTCCAGCCTTGCGGATGCACTTGTAGATGTTCTGGGCCGCGGCCATTTGGCCGGTGATGATGTGGAAGTTTGCTTCAAGGCGAACGCCGCTCATACCAATGGGATCCTTGATGCCCTGTTCGTTGTCTACAGTGAATTCTTGAGGAATCACGTGCAGGATTTCTTCACCAGGTTGCATCACGAGCTTGTGCATGTCCTCGATAAGGGCTTCGATGTCGTTTTGGCCAATCTCCGCTTCGAGGTTTTCTCTGGTGATCAATCCGCGGTGCTGGAGACTCTTGATGTGCTGGCCGGCGATGCCGACGTTCACCAACCGGATTTGGGCACCCACCTTCTGCTCTGCTTCTTGCACGGCTTGCTTGATCGACGCCACGGTGCGGTCGATGTTGGCCACGACCCCGCGCGACACCCCCACCGATTCACTGCGGCCGTAACCGAGCAATTCAATCTTGCCAAACTCGTTTTTCTGGCCGATGAAACACGCAATTTTCGTGGTTCCGATGTCGAGACCGACGACGATCTCTTCCGTGTTGTTGGGGAGTTGGTTGTCCATCATGGGTAGCGTTGTGCGATGACTTGATCGCGGTAGGTGAGGTCAATGCGTTTGAAGTTCCGGAGGTTGCCACGCTTGACGTGGGCCCGGTAAAAGGCGAGGAGGTTGCGCTTCTTGTGCGCGGGGTCGGAGGCGTCACCCAGCACGATGTCGTGGCCGGCGAGGCGAGGATGCAACACCAACTCTCCCTTGTCGTTCATGGACAATTGGTCGGTGAGCGCATTCCAAAACGCGTCCTTCTGGGTGGCCTTCACAAACCGGTACCCCATCGTGGCTTGCGTTTCACGGGCCACGTGCATCACGGGGATGTGAGGGGTGAAGTGGGGGTCCAAGTCCATGCGCCGGCCGTCTTCGTCGAGGTAGTAGTCCTGCCCTCCTTCGAGGTGGACCCGCATGACGGGATGACGTTGCCACACGTCGATGTGCAACACCCCGTCCATGGTGGGGTAGACCTGCGCGTCTCGGCAAGCGTCCATGTCGTGAAGGTGGTTGACCACAAGCTGCAGGTCCACGTTGCGGATCAATTCGCCTTCGAGCTTGGTGGTGCCCAACAGGGTTTCGATGCGGTCTGCGTCGAGGAACGCCACGGCCGCTTCGTCCTTCACGTCGACCAACACCCCCGTGACACGTCGCGTTTCAGCTTCGACGGTGGCGAAGCCCAACACGGCGCCGAGGGTGGCGACGAGGAGAATGGAACTGAGGATGCGTGCGATCATGACTTCATTTGAGGAGGTCCTGCATGTGCTGGAGGGCTTGTGGTACAAGGCGATCGATGTCGCCTGCACCTGCCGTCACCAAGACGTTTGCAGGACATGCCTTCAAGTCTCCGAAGATGGAATCTGAAGTCGCAAGATGTTTGTGTGGGCTGGAGATGTTATCAAACAGCCATTGTGCATCAACCCCTGGAATAGGGGCTTCCCGGGCAGGGTAAATTGGGAGCAAAAACACCCGGTCCGCGAGGGCCAAAACGCGGGCAAATTCAAGGCCAAAATCACGCGTTCGAGAGTACAAATGGGGCTGGAAAATGAGCGTCACTTCGCGTTTTGGCCAGCGTTCTCGCACCGCGTCCATCAAGGCTTCAAGCTCGGTGGGATGGTGCGCGTAGTCGTCGATGTACGTGGCCTCGGGCGTGTCCAAATGGACGTCCATTCTGCGGCGCACCCCGCCAAATTCAGCAACGACCTTGGCCACGATGGAAGGCGCCACACCGGCATGCAATGCCAGGGCGCTGGCGACCAGGGCGTTGGCGACGTTGTGCCGTCCTGGAAGGGCAGGGATGGCATCGAACTCGACTGTTGCTGTCCCGTCTGAGCTCCCTTTGGAAGGGACCTTGAAGGAGAAGCGGACGTTCCCCCCGTTGGGAGAGGTTGCGGCCACGTGGGCGACGTGGTCAGGGATGTGGTCGCCGTGATGGACCACTACAAATCGTTCGAGTTGGGGGCCTTGTGAAGGAGCTCCTGAGGCGGGCCATTCGAGGTCCGATGGCAGAATCAGCCGCTCTTTGACTTGCCCCCCAAACGTGCGGAAAGCCGCTCGAAAAGCCACTTCCGTTCCATAGATGTCCAGGTGGTCGGCCTCCACATTGGTGATGGCTGCGCAGGTGGGATGGAGGTGGTGAAAGCTGCGGTCAAACTCGTCGGCTTCTACCACATGCCAAGTGGCCCCTCGACGGGTCACGAGGTTGGTGCCAGTGTTGGCGTCTACCCCTCCTAGGAAGGCATGGCACCCGTCCTCGGTGGCGTCCAGCATGGCGGCCAGCCAGCTGGAGGTCGTTGTTTTGCCATGGGTACCGGCGACCGCGAGGGTGGGGTGATCTGCGGTGAGTTGGCCCAAAAGCGCCGCCCGTTTGACGGGGGTGAAGCCACGTTCTTCAAAGTGCTTGAACAGGGGTAAGTCCTTTGGGACTGCGGGCGTCCAAACCACAGTCATGGCGCCAGGACGCTCCTCCTGGGCCCACGACGGCATGTCCTGAGGTTGGTCGCTGTGCGTGACCGCGATGCCTTCGTGCTTGAGTTCGGCCAAAAGGGGGGAAGGGGTCAAGTCGTAGCCGCCCACCACGTGACCCAAGCCGTGCAAATGCCGGGCAAGCGCACTCATGCCGATGCCGCCCAGGCCCAAGAAGAACACGTGCTTGGTGGTGACGCCCGCCATGGTCAGGACACGAGTTGTTCCAATTCGTCGAC
>WTJL01000153.1:4775-7463 GCA_011524845.1 Flavobacteriales bacterium
TGCTTGGTGGTGACGCCCGCCATGGTCAGGACACGAGTTGTTCCAATTCGTCGACGACCGCTGCGGCGGCGTCTGGACGGGCGGCTTGGCGCATGGCGCGGCCCATGGTGGCGCACGTGTCGGGATCGGCGAGAAGCGCGTTGAGTTGTCCGCCGAGCTTGGTGCGCACGTCTTGGTCTGTCAACAGCACCGCGCCTCCGAGTTCGGTCAGGCTGCGCGCGTTGTGGGTCTGGTGGTCCTCCGCCACGTGCGGAGAAGGGACGAGGATGGAGGGCTTGCCGACCAAGGCGAGTTCGGCGATGGACATCGCGCCCGCCCGAGAGGCGATGAGGTCGGCCGCCTGGTACGCCAAGTCCATACGGTCGATGAACCCTGAACACACCACGCCATCGCACGGGTGGGCTTGGAGCCATGCTTGGCACGCTGCTTCGTACCGCGCACCGCACTGCCACAGGAGTTGGTAGCCACGCTCAGAGAGGCGCGGTTGTTTGCTGAGGATGGTCTGCACAGCCTCGTTCATGGATTGTGCACCGAGGCTTCCTCCCATGACAAAAACCACAGGAGCATCTGCATTCAGTCCCCAATGGGCCAAGGCCTCCGTCTGTCGTTCGGCGGGTGCTTCGGTCAAGGCGCACACGTGTGCACGCAAGGGGTTGCCGGTCTGGACGATGCGGTCGGCCGGAAACCACCTTTCAAGCCCCGGCAGACCCGCGCAAATGCGCTGGACACGTTGGGCCAGCAGGCGGTTGGTGATGCCCGGAAAGCTGTTTTGTTCTTGGATGAGGGTGGGGATGCCTTTCCGAACCGCTTGGTCCAACAAAGGGCCGCTGGCAAAACCTCCCACGCCCACCACGGCTTGAGGCCGATGCTTGCGAAGCAATCGCCGTGCCTTCCACAAGCTGCTGATGAGCTTGAAGGGAAAGCTGAGGTTCCGGGTGCTCGTCAGGGAGCGGTCGATGCCGCTGATCCACAATCCGTCGATGTCGTAGCCTGCTGCAGGCACCTTCTCCATCTCCATTCGTCCGAGCGCCCCGACAAAACGCACTTGGGCATCGGGGTTGCGGCGTTTGATTTCATCCGCGATGGCCAGTGCAGGGTGAATGTGGCCCCCTGTGCCGCCTCCAGAAACAATGACGTTGTGCAAGGCCGCCATCAGGTCAAGGTGTTGGGGCCGGTGGCGCGGGGGCTGCCTGAGTCGCCTTGTTGAACCACGCGAGACACGGCCAACATGATGCCGAGGGACAAGCATGTGAACAGCAAAGACGTTCCCCCGTAGCTCACGAGGGGCAGGGGCTGTCCTGTGGTGGGGAACAAACGAACGGACACGCCCATGTTGACGAGCGCCTGCACGGTGATCATCAGTCCGAGGCCGAGAACAAGGTTGCGTCCAAAGGCCGATTCGCACTTGATCGCGGTGCGTGAAGCCCGGAAGAGCAGCGCGAGGTACAACAGCACCAACCCAAGCCCCCCAACAATGGCTCCCCACTCTTCCACAATGAAGGCAAAAATCATGTCGGAATAGGGGTGGGGAAGGAAGTTGCGCGACGTTCCGGAGGCTGGGCCATGAGGAAACAAGCCGCCCTTGTGGATCGCCACTTGGGCCAATTCAATTTGGTAATCTTCGGCACTGGTGGCGCCACCGTCCTCTCCGGTGGCAAACCCCACAAAGCTCTCCATCCGGTTGGCCCAGGTCCCAAAACGCGGCAACGCTTCCGGCGCGGCCTTGCCGATGCCGTAGAGCGACACCAGTCCCACAAGGGCGAGCGTCGCAATTCGGAACATGTGCGACCATGGCAATCCTCCAACGAAAAGCATGGTGACACAAATGGCGCCGAGCATGGCAGCCGTGGAAAAGTCCGACGGCAGGATGAGCAGGCAAACGATTCCGATGCCGCCCAGAATCGGCATCAGTCCTTGCCACACGTCGTGGAGCACATGGGCCCGGACTTGCAGCTGTCTCGCCACCCAGAGCACGAGCGCGAGTTTGGCGAAGTCCGAGGTTTGGACCGTGAGCCCAATGAATGGAATCTTGATCCAGCGCCGCGCGTCGTTGATGTCCGTGCCAAACAGCAGCGTGAACACCAAGGCGGCAATGGCCAGCACAAACAGGGCGTTGGCCAATTTTCCGAAGTACTTGAAATGGATGCGGTGAACCCCAAACATCACGACCCATCCCCCTGTCAGCAGACCAATCTGCTTGAAGAGGAATTTGGCGCTGTTGCCGTCGGCTTTGTAGGCCAGCGTGCTGATGGCGCTGTACACGGTGACCAAAGAGGCCACGGTCAACACCAGGGCAATGCCCCAAAGCACGCGGTCGCCTTCCAACCGCTCGCGAATGCCTGCGAGGAGTTCGTTCATTTCAAGGGGGAAAGACGGTCAGAGTTGACGGACAGCCGATTTGAAGGCACGTCCGCGCTGCTCGTAGCTGCCGAACAAATCGAAGCTCGCACACGCAGGTGACAACAGGGCGGTGTCGCCGGGGAGTCCCAATTCATAGGCTTTGGCCACGGCCTCTTCCGCAGAGCTCACGTCCCAGCTGCTCTCCACGAGGTCGTCAAACGCGGCGTGGAGCTTGGCGTTGTTCTTGCCCATGCAAATGAGGTGCTTGACTTTGTCGCGCACGAGGGGAAGAAGCGTGCTGTAGTCGTTGCCTTTGTCGATGCCGCCGGCAATCCAAATCACAGGAGC
>WTJL01000018.1:0-3595 GCA_011524845.1 Flavobacteriales bacterium
TGGGTTGTTCAGTTCAGCCTCAACAACGATTGCGAAGGAGACGTCCCCAACCCAGACGACATCTACGGGTGCACCGACCCTGAAGCGGACAACTACGACGCCCTTGCCTGGATCGACGACGGCAGCTGCATGTACGACAACCTGTGCGACGGGTTGTTTGAGGTGCTGTTTGTGCTCGACGGAGGATTGATGCCTGAAGAGGTCGGACTGAATGTCTCC
The DNA here is from genome assembly GCA_011524845.1 of Flavobacteriales bacterium. Classification (GTDB taxonomy): domain Bacteria; phylum Bacteroidota; class Bacteroidia; order Flavobacteriales_D; family Sanyastnellaceae; genus UBA11663. The sequence continues at coordinate 220 of WTJL01000018.1, forward strand.
AACGAGGACGGTGAGTTGCTGATGGAAATGGACGGGTACACAGGGTCTTCGGCCGGCTGTGTTCCTGCAGGTTGCTACACCGTCGAAATGCTCGACTCGTTCGGAGACGGCTGGAACGGAGCCTTTGCAGAACTCTACATCGACGGCGAACCGGTGGACAACATGTCCCTGGAAGACGGAGAATACGAAATGCGCATCGTTGGGATCGGTGCGGATTGCGACAGCTTGGACAACGACAACACTTCCAGTGTCATGGAGCAGTCTCCCCTTTCTGTGGAGATGATGGTGTTCCCCAACCCAGGCCAAAACGAACTCAAGGTTCGGTGCTTCAGCACAGCCCCTGCATCCTCGTGTGAACTGCTCATTTCCGATGTCGGAGGACGCACTGTGACGCGCATGCCCATCGTCGTGTCTTCTACACAACACACTTGGAGCATCGATGCCGACCACTGGGAGTCAGGCGTGTACCTCATTCAAGTCTCAAGCGCTCAAGGAACGGTCCAACAACGTTGGGTCAAGGCGCCTTGATCGGTTCGGCATCGCCGAACACGGCCTCAACAAAAAGAGCCACCTTCGGGTGGCTCTTTTCGTAGGCGCTTGTGCGCGGAGGATGGACGCACTCACTGCTGATCAAAATCGAGCACCACCGGCCCGTCGCCCTCTACGTGGGCCTGGCATGCCAACACATACCCTCGCTCCACTTCTCCGGGCTCGAGCGCGTAGTTGACATTCATCGACGCCTTGCCTTCCACCAACTTCGCGCGGCACGTACAACACACGCCACCGAGGCAGCTGTACGGCGCATCCAATCCCGCATCGAGTGCGGCATCCAGCATGTTCTTGTCCTTGTCCAACTCCATGGACGTGGTCACCCCGTCCAACACCACCTGCATGGGCACCGTGTTGGCGTTGGAGGCCACCTCGAGTTTGGCCTTGGGCTTTGCCGACCCCGCGGAAGTGAACAGTTCAAATTTCACATCGCCTTCGGCCATGCCTGCCGCCACCAGGGCGTCTTTGCAGCTCATGATCATGGCCTCGGGTCCGCACAGGTAGGCAGCGTCGAGCGACCTGCCTTGACAGAACGTCTCGAGCAATCCTTTGCAACGCGCTTGATCCAAGCGTCCCGACAACAGTTCTGCATCCACGGGCTCACGGGTGAGCAAGTAGAACACGCGAAGGCGATCGAGGAAACGGTCTTTCAAGTCTTGAAGCTCCTCTCGGAACATGGTGCTTGCCGCAGTCTTGTTGCTGTAGAACAACGTGTACGTCGCAGAGGCGTCTTCGGAAAGGACCTGCTTGATTTGGCTCAAGATGGGCGTGATGCCCGACCCCGCGGCCATGCCAAGGTGGTGCAATCCTGTGCCTTCTTTGAGCAAGAACCGGCCTTGAGGATCCATGACATCCATCTCGCCTCCGGCCTGGAGCACGTCGTTGGCAAACGTCGAGAACTTGCCGCCCGGCACCTTTTTGATGCCGACTTGCCACTTGCCGTCACGCGGCGCAGAACAGAGCGAATAGCTCCGGCGCACCTCTTCCCCATCAATGGTCGTTCGCAGGGTCAAGTATTGGCCTGCCTTGTACGAAAACGCCTCGGTCAATTCCGAGGGCACTTCGAAGGAAACAACGACGGACTCCGAGGTTTCTCGGGCGACTTCGGCGACGCGAAGGGAGTGGAATGTTGCCATGGGTGCGAAAGTAGTCCACACCTGGGTTTGGGCACATTGTGATTGTCACCAAGTGCAACAGGCGTCGGTCTTGCTAATTTTGAGGAAAATTGCGCGCATGAGTCCTGTAGAAATGAACCTGGAAGCACGCTTTGACGCCTACGTGGCGGAGGAGAAGAAAATCGAGCCCAAAGACTGGATGCCCGACGCTTATCGCAAGACGTTGATTCGGCAAATCAGCCAACATGCACACAGTGAGATTGTGGGCATGCTCCCAGAAGGCAACTGGATCTCTCGTGCTCCTTCTCTGAAGCGCAAAGCCATTTTGTTGGCCAAGGTGCAAGACGAAGCGGGCCACGGCCTCTACCTCTATTCTGCAGCAGAGACCTTGGGGGTGACGCGCGACCAAATGTTGAACGACCTGCACACTGGCAAGGCCAAGTACAGCTCCATTTTCAACTACCCCACCTTGACGTGGGCCGACATGGGAGCCGTGGGATGGCTCGTGGATGGCGCGGCCATCATGAACCAGGTGCCTTTGTGCAAGTGCAGCTACGGACCGTATGCCCGAGCGATGGTTCGGGTGTGCAAAGAAGAGAGCTTTCACCAGCGTCAGGGCTTTCAAGTGATGCTCAACCTCGCACAGGGCACGCCTGAACAAAAGGCCATGGCCCAAGATGCGTTGAACCGTTGGTGGTGGCCGTCTTTGATGATGTTTGGCCCCAGCGACGCCGACTCTCCCCACTCTGCGCAAAGCATGAAGTGGAACATCAAACGCTTTTCCAACGACGAATTGCGCCAGCGCTTTGTCGACATGACTGTGCCCCAAGCCGAATTGCTCGGACTCACCCTCCCCGATCCCGATTTGAAGTGGAACGAGGAACGCGGGCACTACGATTTTGGCACCATCAATTGGGACGAATTCTACAACGTCATCCAAGGCAATGGACCGTGCAACAAGGAACGGCTCGCGGCTCGAGTCAAGGCGCATGAAGACGGGGCTTGGGTGCGCGCAGCCGCCAATGCCCACGCAGAGAAACAACGGGCACGGAAGGGCAACGCCTCAACCCACGCAGCATGAGCTCTCATCAGCACGAATGGCCGTTGTGGGAAGTCTTCATTCGAAGCCGCCAAGGCCTTGGCCACAAACACGCTGGCTCCCTGCACGCCCCTGACGCCCAGATGGCCATCCAGAACGCACGCGACGTGTACACCCGCAGGCAGGAAGGCGTGAGCATTTGGGTCGTGCCCGCCGATGCCATCACCGCCTCGAGCCCCGACGACAAAGACGTCATGTTTGACCCAGCGAACGACAAGGTGTACCGGCACCCCACGTTCTACAAACTGCCAGACGAAGTCAACAACATGTGACGATGACTGAAGCGCAACATCTTCAAGCCATCCTCCGACTGGGCGACGACGCCTTGGTGTTGGGTCAACGACTGTCCGCGTGGTGTGGCCATGGCCCCATCCTGGAAGAAGACATCGCCCTGTCGAACACCGCCCTTGACCTCATCGGTCAAGCAAGGAACTTTTACACATTGGCCGCGGCCCGCGAGGATCAGGGACGCGATGAGGACGCCTTGGCGTTTTTCCGCACCGACCGCGAGTTCCAAAACCACTTGTTGCTGGAGCAGCCGAATGGTCACTTTGGCGACACCATCGTGCGTCAATTGTTTTTCAGCGCCTTTGCCCTCGAACGGTATGCCTTC
>WTJL01000018.1:3695-4789 GCA_011524845.1 Flavobacteriales bacterium
CAGCCTGGCGCGAACGAATCGCTGCATGCCTCGAACGGGCCACCCTCATCCAACCCGAAGACGGATGGATGCAACGCGGAGGCAAACAAGGCATCCACAGCGAACATCTCAGCTACATGCTGGCCGAGATGCAAGTCCTTCCTCGCACCTATCCCGACGCAACTTGGTGACGGACGAGCAACGTCTGGAGCGGGTTTGGACGCAGGTTCGGTCGGTCCATGACCCTGAACTCCCCTACCTCACGGTCGAGGAAATGGGCATGGTCCGCGGGGTTCGGATGCAAGATGGTGAAGTGGTGGTGACCCTCACCCCGACCTACTCTGGGTGCCCCGCCACAGATGTCATTTCCGAGGACGTCTCTGCAGCGGTTCAAGCCATTGAGCCCCACGCCCGGGTGGAAGTCGTGTTGAGTCCCGCATGGACCACGGATTGGATCCTTCCTTCTGCCTACGAGAAAATGCGGGAGAATGGCATCGCCCCCCCTGAGGGCCGCAGTGCCGACCGGGCGTTTTTGACCGGACAAGGCAAGGTCATTCCCTGTCCTCGTTGCGCGTCCAAGGACACCGAGATGGTCTCCGCCTTTGGGAGCACCGCGTGCAAGGCCCATTTCAAATGCCGCGAATGCCTCGAGCCGTTCGAGCACTTCAAGTGCATCTGACCCTTACCTTCCCTCCATGAGTGAGTCTTCCATGCACCCCATTGTGGCCCAAATGATGGCCTCTGACACCATGAGTCAATGGTTGGGCATCGAAGTGCTTGAAAGTGGTCCCGGGACATGCCGTTGCTCCCTGAAGGTGCGCGAGGACATGGTCAATGGATTTGGCATTGCCCACGGCGCCATCTCCTATGCTTTGGCGGACAGCACCTTGGCGTTTGCAGTCAACGCCAAAGGGCGACATGCCGTCAGTGTCACGAGCACCATTCAGCACCTCGCGCCCGTGATGCTTGGCGACACGTTGACATCGGAAGCCATCATGCGCAGCGAAGGCGGTCGGGTTGTCCACGTTGACGTGGCAGTGCACAACCAAAGGGACGAGCGCGTGGCGTGGTTGACCGCCACGGGGTTCAAAAAATCCACGAGCTGGACGTAACCC
>WTJL01000018.1:4889-7399 GCA_011524845.1 Flavobacteriales bacterium
TCAAACAGGCCGTGGTACATCTGTCCCAGCGCCACGAGCTCCTCATGGGTGCCTTGTTCGGCAATTTCCCCTTGATGGAGCACCACAATGCGGTCGGCGTCTCGCACGGTGTTGAGTCGGTGCGCCACCAACAACGAGGTTCGACCTGACGTCAACGCTGCCGTGGCCTTCTGGATCCACTGCTCGCTTTCACTGTCGATGCTCGACGTGGCTTCGTCCAAGATCAAAATGTTGGGGTTGCTCAGGTACGCCCGCACAAACGCAATCAGCTGCCTTTGCCCCACGCTCAAGGTGGCGCCACGCTCTCGAACATCGTGGTCAAGACCCTCGGGCAACCGTTCCACAAACCGCTCGGCGCCAACGGCACCAATCGCTTCCCAGATTTGGTCGTCCGTGATGTCTTGGTCGTGAAGCCGAACGTTTTCCCTCAACGAGCCGCTGAACAAAAACACATCTTGCAGCACGACGCCAATCTGCCCTCGCAACACATCCACGGGGATATCGCAAATGTCTACGCCGTCGATGGTGATTCGGCCCTTTTGGAATTCGTAGAAGCGAGAAATGAGGTTGACAATGGAACTTTTGCCCGCACCTGTGGCACCGACAAAGGCCACGCGCTCGCCAGGCTGCACTGAAAAGCTCACGCCACGCAACACCCAATCGGGCGTGCCATCTTCTTTGTCGACGTAGGCAAACCAGACATCGTCAAAGACAATTTCTCCTTTCCATGAGGGAATCACCGGTGAGGCAGGTTCTGCAATGCTGTCGTCGCGGTCCAGCAGTTTGAACACGCGGTCGGCATTGACAATGCCCATTTGGAGCACATTGAACCGATCCGCCAACTGCCGAATGGGGCGGTACAGCATAAACACGTACAAGATGAACTGAAGGACAACGCCCAACGTCAGCCCGCCTTGCACCACATGCCCAATGCCCAACCACAACAACAACCCCACACTGGTCGCACTGAGCATTTCAACCACGGGAAAAAACACACTGAACGCCCAAATCGAGCGAATGTTGGCCTCTCTGTGGGCGCGGTTGATGTCCGCGAACGCCTCTGCTTCCACCTTCTCTCTGTTGAACGCTTGGACGATGTGCATCCCGGTGACGTGTTCTTGCACAAACTCGTTGATGCGCGCCACTTGGTTGCGCACATCGACAAATGCCCCCTTGATGTGCTTTTGAAAGATGCGCGTGGCCACCAAAAGAACCGGAATGGGGATCAACACCACAAGCGTGAGGCTCCAATCGATGTACACCATGGCCGCGATGACCACAAACAGCGCCAGCAAATCCCCAACGGCATTCAGGATGCCGTTGCTGAACACGTTGGCCACGCCATCGATGTCGCTGACGTGACGGGTGACCAGGGCGCCGACCGGGGTTTGGTCGAAGTACTTCAACCGAAACTTGGACACGTGCCGGTACAACTTGGCTCGGAGATCGAGGCTGACGCTTTGGGCCACCCAATTGGCCAAATACGTCACACGGTACTGAACAAGTGCCTCCACAATGAGAACACCGACCACCATGAGAAACACCTGCAGCAAGCCCTTGAGGTCGCCCTGTGCAATGTGGACGTCGACGGCACGCTGAATGAGCGCCGGCCGGATCCACACCAAACTGGACAACACCACCACCATCACGCCTGTCCACACAAACCTCCGGCGGTATGGCCCCACTTGAGCCAAGATGACGCGGACGGTGTCTACATCAAAAATGTTGCCTGCTTTGGAGTTGGACGCGTCGCGTGACATGGCTCAAAGGTACTTGGTCCCTTGGGGCACAAACACGCTCTCGGGATACACCACGCGGGTCAGGTACAACCCACACCCCAACACACTCTTTCCAGCTGCGCTTCGCTCTTTCGCGGCCAAGACATCGACCATGTCCTCGGGGCGTCGCTTGCCCTTCCCAACTTCGATCAGGGTTCCGACTGTGGCACGGACCATGTTGCGCAGGAACCGATCCGCCGTGATGTGAAACGCCCACCGATGAGGTCCGAGGGTCTCCCAACGGGCTTCGCGTACGTCACAAATGGTCGTGCCTTGGTCGTTCCCTGCCTTGCAGAACGACGCAAAGTCGCCTTTTTGGATGAGGTGTTTGCATGCCGCTTCAATGGCCTCGACATCGAGGTCACCGTACACACGTGTCGAGCGTCCTTCGAGGAACGGATCCTTCACGTTGTGCACGTAGTACGTGTAGCCGCGTTCGGTGGCATCAAAGCGCGCATGGGCTTTGGCTCCAACTTCGTGCATGGCAAAAATGCCCACGTCTGGGGGAAGCATGCCGTTGAGCTTCAACACCGCCTCTTCCCAGGTCGCCACGCGTTGCTCCACGGAGGCATCTGGAAGTTCAGCATGCGCCACGAAGTACTTGGCATGAACTCCGGCATCGGTTCGACCACACCCCATGACAGGACAAGGCCCGCCAAAGAGGCGGGCCAGTGTGTCCTCCAACACCTCTTGAACGGTGATGGATTGAGGCTGTCGTTGCCACCCGTGGTA
>WTJL01000165.1:0-3533 GCA_011524845.1 Flavobacteriales bacterium
CCGGCATGTCGCGGAGGATGTCCACCACGTGGTGCTCCAGGTCCTGTTCGTTGATGACGATTTTCATGCGCTGGCCACCCAAGACGTAGGACGGACGAACCAACAACGGGAAGCCCAATTCACGGCTGAGTTCCACCGCTTGGTCGGCGCTCTCCACCACCCCAAACTTGGGATAGGGAATGCCCTCGTTCTTCAACAAGGTCGAGAAGCTGCCTCGGTCTTCAGCAAGGTCGAGCGCCTCGTAGGAGGTGCCCATGATCTTGATGCCGTAGCGCTCCAACTTTTCGGCAAGCTTGAGCGCGGTTTGGCCTCCGAGCTGCACGATGACTCCCTCGGGCTTCTCGTGCAAGATGATGTCGTAGATGTGCTCCCAGAAGACGGGCTCGAAGTAGAGCTTGTCCGCCGTGTCAAAGTCTGTCGACACGGTTTCTGGGTTGCAGTTGATCATGATGGTTTCGTAGCCACACTCCTTCGCGGCCAACACCCCGTGCACGCAGCAGTAGTCGAATTCGATGCCTTGACCGATGCGGTTGGGACCGCTGCCAAGCACCACAATTTTCTTCTTGTCCGTGACCACACTCTCGTTGGCCTCTTCCTCAAATGTGCTGTAGTAGTAGGGCGTCAATGCCGGGAATTCTGCAGCGCAGGTGTCCACCAGCTTGTACACTCGGGTGATGCCCTCGTCGTGGCGACGGGTGTGCACCTCCGACTCCAAGCAGTTGAGGATGTGCGCGATTTGACGGTCCGCGTACCCCTTCCGCTTCGCCTCTCGAAGCACCTCTGTAGGCACATCTTGGATGGTGTGCTTGGCCAAGTCTTTCTCGAAGACCACGAGTTCTTCGATTTGGCGCAAGAACCAAGGATCGATCTTGGTGGCTTCAAAAATGCTCCGGAAGGGAATGCCCAACTTGAAGGCGTCGTACACGTGGAACAAGCGGTTCCAACTGGCGTGACGCAAGCTTTGCATGATGGCGTCTTGGTCGCGCAGCTCGCGTCCGTCGGCGCCCAAGCCGTTCCGCTTCAACTCGAGGGACTGACAGGCTTTTTGGAGTGCCTCCTGGAAGGATCGTCCGATGGCCATCACCTCTCCGACGGCCTTCATTTGCAAGCCGAGTTCACGGTCGCAGCCGGGGAACTTGTCGAAGTTCCAGCGTGGGATCTTCACCACAACGTAGTCGAGCGTAGGCTCAAACATGGCTGAAGTGTTGCCGGTGATTTGGTTCTTGAGCTCGTCGAGGTGGTACCCAATGGCCAACTTGGCCGCTACCTTTGCGATGGGGTATCCTGTCGCTTTGGACGCCAGCGCCGAAGAGCGCGACACCCGAGGGTTGATTTCAATCGCAATGATGTCCTCGTTCTCGTCGGGCGAGACCGCAAATTGGACGTTGCAACCTCCGGCGAAGTCTCCGATGCTGCGCATCATTTTGATGGCCATGTCACGCATGCGCTGGAATGTCGAATCGCTCAAGGTCATGGCAGGCGCCACCGTGATGCTGTCCCCCGTGTGGATGCCCATCGGGTCGAAGTTTTCGATGGAACAGACAATGGTCACGTTGTCGTTGGAGTCGCGGAGAAGCTCGAGTTCAAATTCCTTCCAGCCCAACAACGCCTTGTCGATCATCACCTCGTGAATCGGGCTCAGGTGCAAGCCCCGCTGCAACTTGTCTTCAAAGGCCTCCTGGTCGTAGACCACAGCCGCACCTGCACCCCCCAAGGTGTAGGACGCACGGATGCACAGAGGGTAGCCAAACTGTTGCGCCACCTCTTTGCCCTCCAAGAAGCTCTTGGCCGTGGCTTGAGGTGCCATGGGAACATCAATCTCCCCCATGAGTTGGCGGAAGGCCTCTCTGTTCTCTGTGATGTCGATCGCCTTGGTGTCCACACCGATCATGCGCACGTTGTGCTCTTCCCAAATGCCCATTTCCTCGCATTGGATGGCGAGGTTCAAGGCCGTTTGTCCGCCCATGGTGGGCAGCACGGCGTCGATGTTGGGGTGCTTTTCGAGGATGGTCACAATGGACTCTGGCTCGAGCGGCTCGAGGTACACATGGTCTGCGATGACCGGGTCGGTCATGATGGTCGCAGGGTTCGAATTGATGAGGGTGACTTCGATGCCTTCCTCCTGAAGGCTGCGGGAAGCTTGGCTCCCTGAGTAGTCGAATTCACAGGCTTGTCCAATGACAATCGGTCCGCTTCCGATGATGAGGACCGACTTGATGCTGTTGTCTTTGGGCATTTTTTTTTTATCCGAGCGCCTTTCTCTTTGTCAGAGTCGGGCATTCGGGCAAGAACGAGAAGACCAAACGTTGTGGACCGAGCGCAAAATTACACGAACTCTCACCCCATCTCCACAACTTCCTGCCCCGTCGTTTTCCACAAGAAACCCACGATGCGACCTTTGTGCCGTGAACGCGTCCTCTACCCCGTCGACCCCCACCTCCTTTTCCCTCGAAGGATGGACGTGGCAAGGACGTCTTTTTGCGGCGGAATGCCCTAGGCGGGTGGTGGTGGCGTTTCATGGATTTGGCCGTCCGATGGAAGAGATGGGAAACTATGCGCCCCTCTATCCCGAAGGCACCGCCATGCTTTCGGTGGGCATTGCCCACCAAAATGGCAGCACCGTGCCCGACGTCAGCGACCCGCCTCCTGTCCTCGCCCCCGAGCTGCTCCAACAGGCCTTGAGCGCGTGGCTCGAGGAACTGGACCTCGGCGAGGTTCCTCGCTCTCTGCTGGGCTATTCACTGGGTGGACGCATCGCGCTGGCGTTGTTTGAGCGACGTCCCGAGGCTTGGTCGGGCATGACCCTTCTTGCCGCCGATGGCTTCAAGAAGAACCCCATGTACCGGTTCGCGGTCGAAACCGCGCTGGGCCGAGCGACGTGGTCCTGGGTGGACCGGCAAGCCGACACCGTCAGAAGCGTCATTCGGGGGCTTCGAAAACTCCGACTGATTCCTGCCCACCTCGAACACTTTGCGCTGCACCACACCCAGGACCACGCCATGCGCCAACTCGTGGCCAACACGTGGAAAACGCACCGACAGTTCTGGCCGCGGCGCGACCACACCGCGGACGTGTGGCGTGCACTCCCTGAACGAGACGTTCACGTGGCGGCTGTGTTTGGGTCACGGGACGCCATCATTCCCTGGGGTTGGTCCCGACCATGGCACGCCTTGGGCAACAACCACGTGCACTTTCTCCAGGTCGAGTCAGGACATGTGATGCGCCACCCCGACACGGTGTTGGCGCTGCGCCGCACTATCTTGGAAGCACTCGATGAAACCCCTTGACCCCTCTTGGCTCCAATCGTTGAAGGACGATCACCGCAACGGTGGCCGTCGTTTGGCCGTGCTCCTCGACCCAGAAGACGCCCCTTCCGGAAGCCAGTGGGTGCAGTTGATGCATGAACTTCAAGCGAGCGACGCCACCGACATTTTTGTGGGCGGAAGTCTGGTGACCGACGGCGCCACGTCCAGGGTGGTTCACGAGGCGAAACGGGCCTTGTCTCAGCCGGTGGTGCTGTTTCCCGGGGCGCC
>WTJL01000165.1:3633-7305 GCA_011524845.1 Flavobacteriales bacterium
GTGGACGTCCCCCTGATTGTCGGCGGCGGACTCACGAGCCAGGAAGACCTCGACCGGGCATGGGACGCAGGGGCCACATGCGTGGTGGTCGGATCGGCCGTGGAACGAGAGCCCGCCGTCCTTCAATCGCTCAGGGCGAGACGTTAAAACGCCACCGCAAGGGTCACGAATCCGTGACGGCCTGCTTGCGGGTACACGTAGTTCTCCGTCGTTTCAGAACCTTCTCCTCCGTAGCGGTAGCTGTAGGTCCATCCCGTGGCGCTGTACAAAGCGTCGGTCAAGTTGTTGCCAAAGACCGACAACGTCACCTGCTGCCCAGAGGCCAAATCGCGCTCCACGCGAACCACCGCATCCAACGTGGTGAAGGCATCCAACGACCGGTCGACGTTGCTCGTGTTGTCCAAGAACTGGCGTCCCACGTGCTTTCCAATCAAACTGAACGACACCCCCGCCAACGCACTTTCTTTAGGCGCCTCGAAGGTCAGCATCCCCATGCCCACCGCGTTGGGTGACAGGGCGATGTCGGTCCCCTCGTGCTCGATGACGTTGACGTACGAGAAGTTTTCGTCGTAGTCGTAAATGGTTTCCTCGAACAAGGCAATCTTGTTTTGCGAGAGGGTGGCGTTGGCGTCGACACGCAACGTCGGCGTCACCTGCACGCCCGCTTCGATTTCAAGGCCGCGGCGGTAGCTGTCGTCCACGTTGACGCGAACCACATTCCCCACGTCGTTCAACTGCCCTGTGGCCACCAATTGGTCGGTGTATTGCATGTTGTACGCCGTCGCACGAACCGCCCACTTTTCTCCGCGGAAGGTTGCACCTGCTTCGACATCTGTGAGACGCTCCGGATTCAACGGCGTGTCTTGGGGGGAATCGAGGTAGTCTGAACGCGCGGGTTCGCGGTTGGCCACTGCGACACTGGCAAAAGCCTGGACCTTGTCCGAAGGGGTCCATGTCAATCCCGCTTTGGGGTTGAAGAACATCAGGGTGTCTTGCACATCGATCACGCTGTAGTCGTTGTCACGGCCACTCGTTTGGTACAACACCCGGCGGCCTTGCGCCTCGGCGTGCCAACGGATCGACCCCTCAGTCCCGGACCACTTTCCGAATGCACTGACGTCGCTTTTCTCTCCAACGGAGCGGTAGTACTCCGAACCTGGCTCTGCCCCTGAGGCGAGGTCCATCCAGATCAGACGACCGAAGTGATCGCCCACGTAATTCGAGGCGGCGACCCCGTAGACCTGATTCAACGCGTCCGACTGACGCCCCAAAGTCCATGACGTTCCCACGAGCGTGTTGTCCAACCAACGACGACGCACGAGGTCGGTGGTGTACGCCGTGTCGCCCCCCATGATCAAAGGAGACAAACCGTAGTCCTCAAGGTCGTCCGCTTCGCGGAATTGCTCGTAAAAACCTGCACCCAAGGTGCTGTACAGGACCGCACCCAAGTCCCATTCGCCAAGGTTTTGGTCCAAGTGCAACTGGTAGTGGTCTTGGCGGTAATCGTCCACCTCGTTCTCGTAACGGTAGTAGTTGTGCTGGCTGCGGCGCTCCATCAAGTCGGCAATGCGGACCGTGTCTGCCCCGTAACCGTACTCGTAGCTGTTGTACGCCCAGTTTTGGATGTCTTCGTCGGTGGTCTCAGGGTTGACTGCAAGTTGAGGAACCCCGTACCATGCTTGGTAGGTGCGCTCGTGACCCAACGTTGACGTCAAGGACAACCGGCCGCTGTCCCAACGTTTGGCCACACGTCCGTACAACGAGCTCAAATCGCTGGTGGCGCGATCCACCCATCCATCCGAGGTGATGCGAGACGCGCGTCCCTCGAACGACCACCCGCCGTCCAGCATGCCTGTGTTCCACGCCAAGGTGCGGCGCTGGGTGCCAAACGATCCACCGCCGAGCACGGCGCGAATGCCTGGCTGGGCCAAGGTGCCCAAGGTGTTGACCGACACGGTGGCTCCAAAGGCCGCAGGACCGTTGGTGCTCGTGCCCACCCCACGCTGAATCTGCATGCCCGTCATGCTGCTTCCCAAGTCAGGCAGGTCCACCCAGAACACGCCTTGCGATTCTGCGTCGTTCAGAGGTACACCGTTGATGGTGACGTTGATTCGGCTTTGGTCGACCCCGCGAATGCGCAGGGATGTGTAGCCGATGCCGTGTCCCGCATCGGACGTCACGACTGCGGAAGGGGTCAATCGCAACAGAAAGGGCACGTCCTGTGCCGCGTCTTGTTTTTGGATGTCTGAAGCGTCCAAGTTGGTCACGGCGAATGGATCCTTGTCGCCAGCTTGCACCGCCGAGACGGTCGCCGTTGAAACCTCCAAGGTGTCCACATCGAGTTGCGCTTGGGCGCCCACTGCGACGGTCAATGCGGCACACATCGCCATCCGACGTGCAGCTCGCGTAGAGAAGAAAAAGGGTTGTGTCATCGTGTAAATGTTTACGTGACACAGGAAGCCATGGGGCCCTGAGACACCCGCATGGCGGGTGGGTCGCTCCCTTCCCGGGATGATCCGGGCAGGTTCGAAGGGTATCATCTCAGCCTTCCGGCACCCCTGCGTCGCCGCAAATGTAGCGTACCTTCGAACAACCCACGCATGAGCCCGTCCCAAGCCACCGTCCAAGAACAACACGCCGCCATGGAAGCCGCAGGCGCTGCGGCCCGCATCTTGTTGAGCGCTCTTCCCAAGAGCGACCAAGACCTCGACATTGAGGAAAAAGCGGACGGCTCCTTGGTCAGCAGCGCCGACTTGGCATCGCAACGGGTCATTCAAGACATCTTGGGTCCCTTGGGGATACCCGTCCTGAGCGAAGAAGCCGCCGCCCCTCCCTACTCTGAACGGTCCAGCTGGACACGGTTTTGGCTTGTGGATCCGTTGGACGGCACCGAGTCGTTTCTGAAAAGCCGGTCGGGCTTTGCTGTGAACATTGCGCTGTGCGACGCCACAGGCCCCATTTTTGGAGTGGTGGCCGACCCATTGTCCAACCGCATCTACCTCGGAGGTGTGGGGGTCCCGGTGCAGCTTTCGCCCTTGGACGGTTCCAAGGTTCGACAGATTCATCCGTCCACCATCCAACGGCCTTACCGGCTGGTCACGTCGTGGATGGAAGAGGCCAAACTCACGGACCTCGTTCCACCCCACATCGATCCGTCTGACGTGGTGGCACGCCCGGTGAGTGGGGCGCTGAAGTTTTGCCTCCTTGCGACCGGAGATGCCGAAATCCACGCCCGGACCGGTCCGTACATGGAGTGGGATTGCGCCGCGGGCGACGCCATCTTGCGCGGCATGAACATCGATGTCGTCGATCTGAAAGGGGAGCGCTTGCGCTACAATTCGGAGCAGTTGCGCGTCACCGGCCTGCGCTGCTCACGCGTCTGAACGGATTTCAGCGGTACAAGGCGTCGCGGTACGGCCCACCCTCAAATTCGCTGAGCATCTCGAGGTAGTTCTTGTGGCGCGATTCGGCCACTTCTCCCGCCTTCACCGCATCCCGAACGGCACAGCCCGGCTCTTTGTGGTGCACGCAGTTGTGAAACTTGCACTCGGGCAGGCGCTGAAAGAACTCTGGGAAATGATGGTTCAACGTCTCGCGTTCCAGCGTCACCAACCCAAACCCCTTGATGCCCGGAGTGTCCACCAGGAACCCGCCTTCGGGCAAGGCATGCAT
>WTJL01000080.1 GCA_011524845.1 Flavobacteriales bacterium
GTGTTCCGCGGCGGGGCCTCCAGTGCGCTGGGCACAGGAGCCATGACTGGGGCGGTGGCCCTCACAGCTGGCCCCTCCACCCAAGACGGGACGTTGATTGTGGCGGAAAGTGGCTCCAATGCGTGGATGCGCGCCAAGGTCACGCACGACTTTGGTTCAGACTTGAAAACGGCGACGGGCACGGTGGCGCGCCACCGCATTTCGGCAAGCCGCGTCGGCACCAACGGCACCTTGGGTTCAGGCACCAACACGGACGCGTCCATTTTGCGCGCCCGCTACGCCGGCTGGTTGGCCGGCGATTGGGGGTCGCTTCGCACGAGTGTGGGATACGCCGGCAAGGCGTTTGGCGCCCTCAACTTCTACACCTCAGCTTTCCCTTACCAATACGAAGAAACCCAGACCCTGCAAGGTCAAGCGGTGTACACCAAGGCGTTGGACGACGTGACGTTTGAGGCGGCGGTTCACCACCGGACCCACGTGGACGAATTCCAGCTCTACCGCGAGCACGACGACTACTACGCTCGGACGGAAGACGGATTCTTGGTGTTTGGCACGGACACGGCGGCAAGCTGGTACCAGGCCCCCAACAACCACATCAGCCACACCACGGGTGCACGGGCCACGGCGCGCTTCTCCTCTGCGTTGGGGGAGACCTTTGTGTCGGTCGACAGCCGACGCGAGTTCATCAAGAGCAACGTGCTTGGGGTGGACAGCTTGGGCGACGACAACGAGGAATCGGTGTACCAGTTGGGCGATGTGCGCTTCAACACCGACGCGGCGATTGGACACCGCGCCGAGTGGGGTCCGTTTGCGCTGTCAGCCACCGCGGCCTGGAACGTGAATTCCATGTTTGGGACCCGGTTTGTGCCTGGGGCGGAGTTGGCCTTGGACATGTCGGGCGACGGCTCTTCGATCTTGTTTGCGTCCGCGAACCGGTCTGTGCGTCACCCGTCGTACACCGATTTGTACTACCGCGTGGGCGGTGCCCAAGGCAGCCGAGATCTGAAGTCGGAGTGGGCAGACCACATCGAAGCGGGCGTGCGTCTGGGACTGAATCAAGACGGGGTGTACGGCATCCAGTTGGAGCAGGCGTTGTTCAACCGCCAAGGCCACGACTTGATCGATTGGGCACGACCCAACGGCAACGACACCACGTTCGCCATCAACCTGCGGGAGGTGACGTTCACGGGACTGGAGACGGTGGTCAACGTGGCGCCCAATGAGCCTTTGAGCGGAGACTGGCAGGTGCGCTACGCGCGTTTGGGCTTCACCACCATGGAAGCCAGCGAAACGAGTGCAGGCTTTGAAAGCAACTACGTGCTCGATGGCCTCAAGACCAAGGTGGATGCGTCTGTCGGATTCACCGTGCCTGGCGACCTCCAGTTGGACGTTCGCGTCAGCCACCAAGACCGCCTCGGCGGATACGTGAGCAGCGAAACCGGTCAGGAGGTCGAGTACGAGCCATTCTCGTTGGTGTCGTTGACCGCCAGCCGCCACTTTGCACAGGATGCCTTCCGGGCCTACATCCGTGTGGACAACGCGCTGGACAACGATTACGTCGACCTCGGCAACATCCAGCAGCCTGGCCGTTGGGTGCGCTTGGGCTTTGCGTACCAGATGAAGTAAGTCTGCCCGACCTTTGGGTCATGGCAGAGTTGAACGACTTGCCGGACATGCGCCGGTTGATCACGGAGTTGGGCACCCAAATGGGCGAGGCCTTGAACGTGCCTGTGACGCGACCTCCAGCCAAGGGCGCCACCCATCAAGGGGTGGTGGTCTTGGGCATGGGAGGAAGTGGCATTGGTGGCTCGGTGCTTGCGGACATGCTCCGCGCCACGTGTTTGGTTCCTTTTCAGGCAGTGTCCGACCAGACCCTTCCAGGCTGGGTGGGCAAGGGCTGCTTGGTGGTGGCGTCGAGCTACTCCGGCAACACTGAAGAGACGTTGGCTGCCTTGGACGAGGCGGAGGCCCGCGGTTGCACGTTGGCTGCAGTGACGTCAGGCGGCACCCTCGGGTCCCGCGCTGAACAAGGCGGATGGCCCGTCGTGACGATGCCCGGCGGGAACCCGCCGCGGTCTCAGTTTGGCCGGTCGTTCTTGGGCTTGTGTGCGTTGATGCACGCCCATGGCATCGTCTCCGACGAAGCGTGGTCTGCCCTCCAAGACGGGGTCGCCTCGTTGGACGGTGCGTCCGCAGAGACACGGGGTGAAGCTTTGGCCCAAGCCGTGGAAGGCAAAAAGATTTACCTCTACGGGGACACGCCCATGCGAAGCTTGTTGACGCGGTGGCGGCAGCAACTGAACGAAAACAGCAAGTTGTTGGCCAACGTGGAGGTGTTTCCCGAAATGAACCACAACGAGCTCGTGGGGTGGGAGTCGGGAGACGAAGGCTGTGTGGCGGTGATCGTGCGGACGCCCGACGACCATCCACGCACCCAGTTGCGGATGGACATCACCGCGAAGGTGTTCCAAGACCAAGGCGCAGATGTGATTGAAGTGGAGCCGGACGGAGACACGCCATGGGCTCGTTTGCTCGATGCCGTGTGGGTGGGCGACTGGATGTCCCTTGTGTTGGCCGAACGCGCCGAAGTGGACCCCGTGGACATTCGGTTCATCGACCACTTGAAGAACACGCTCTCGGGTCAGTCATGACCAAGAAGGTGGTTGTGCGCGACCTCGGTCGCATGGACTACAAGCCGTGTTGGGACCTTCAAGAGGAGGTGTTTCAAGGCATGGTGAAGGCCAAAATTGCCCGACGCAACGCGGGCCTGTCCACCACCGACCCCGGACCGGAAGGAGAGGCGGAGTTGGCCCTGCCCACGTCCACGCTGTTTTGGGTGGAGCACCCCCACGTGTTGACGCTTGGCAAAAGCGGCGCGGCTGCCAACGTGGTGGCGCCGCCTGCGCGCTTGGAGGAATTGGGGGTTCAATATTTCCCAATCAACCGGGGTGGAGACATCACGTACCACGGACCGGGTCAGTTGGTGGGGTACCCGATTTTGGACTTGGATCAATTCTTTACGGACATCCACAAATACCTCCGGTTTTTGGAGGAAGCGGTCATTTTAACCTGTGCAGAATACGGGGTGAAGGCAGGCCGAATCGAGGGACTGACCGGCGTATGGATCGACCCCGAAGCGGGCGCGGCGGCACGAAAGATTTGCGCTTTTGGCGTGAAGTGCAGCCGGTGGGTGACCATGCACGGCCTCGCATTGAACGTCAACACAGACCTGGATTTCTTCAACTTGATTGTGCCCTGTGGCATCTCCGATCGAGGGGTGACGTCGCTCGCCAAGGAAACGGGCCACCCCCTGGACATGGAGGAGGTCAAAGGCCACATGACCCGTCACCTTGCCCAGCTCTTTGCCTGGGCACAGGAGAATTGACCCAGAAGCACAGGGCTTTCTCCCGACCTTGTGCCCCCCAAACCTTGCACGCCAGATGAAGTCCATTGTCCGATCGGTTCTTGCCCTTGCAGCCACCCTTGTGCTGCTGTCGTACCTCACCAACCACGACTACCTGTGGGGTGGCATTCGGGAAACGTGGTTGCGCGGATGGGAAAACGCCCAAATCGACGACCTCCCCTTTCGAGACCACGTTCGCACCATCCCGGCGTCGTCCAACCCCCAGCCTTGGCCAGAGGGTCCGCTGTGGGGAAAAGCGGCCTTGACGGACGCCGAGTTGGAGTGGCACACCGACACCAAGTCG
Source organism: Flavobacteriales bacterium (assembly GCA_011524845.1). GTDB lineage: Bacteria > Bacteroidota > Bacteroidia > Flavobacteriales_D > Sanyastnellaceae > UBA11663. The sequence goes on from WTJL01000080.1 coordinate 3,708, forward strand.
GCGAGCTTCCTCGTCGTCCAGCACGACAGCCTCGTGCACGAGTCGTACTTCCGTGGACACGACGCCACGACCTTGACCAATTCGTTTTCGATGGTCAAATCCATCACCGCCATGGCAACGGGCCTGGCTGTAGGGGACGGGCTGGTGGACGAACGGGCGCCCTTGGCCACGTACCTCCCGCGGTTCAGTGAAGGCCTAAACGCCGAATTGACGGTTCAGGAGGTGCTTCAAATGCGCAGCAACATTCCGTTTGGGGAGAGCTACAAGGATCCCTTTGGGTTTCAGGCGAAGGCCTATTACCGGGACGGCAATCGGGCGCTTCTTGAGCCCTATCGCGTGACGGACACGCCCGGCACAGAGTTCCACTACCAAGGCGGCAACACCATGTTGCTGGCGGAGGTGTTGGACGAGGTGCGAGATGGCCACCTGAGTGGCGACATCGCCAACCGTCTTTGGGAGCAGATGGGGGCGGAGCACGACGCGTTTTGGGGTCTGGACGGCGACCCCGCCAACGGCGCTGTGGAGCGCGCGTTCGCCCAGTTCTACGCGACGACACGGGACTACGCGAGGTTTGGCCAGTTGCTCCTCGATTCAGGCGCATGGAAGGGTCAGCCATTGTTGGACAAGGAGTTCGTCACACGCATGATCACCCCGCAGCACCTGTTGACCGACGAGGTCGACACGGACTTCTATGGATACCAAATCTGGCTGGGCACCACCGACGACGGCTTGCTGTTCTCGATGATGGAGGGGCTGCGCGGTCAGATGGTCGTCAGCGTGCCTGCGCTGGACATGGTGGTGGTTCGGACGGGTTACACCAAGTCGAAGGCCAAAAAGCGCCACCTCCCCGTGGCCTCCTACGAGGTCATCGACATGGCGCGTCGCATGTGCGAGGGCTCCTGAGCACGGGCTTTTTCACATAAAATCAGGCGTTTACAAACGGAACGCCCACGCTTGCAAACACTGCACGGTCGGAACGCAAGGCGCCCATTTTCTTGGGAGCAAACCCTTACGACCATGCTACGACAACTTCATGCCTTGGTGGTGGACGACGAGCCCCACTGCCGAGATCTGCTGTGCCGCCAGCTTGAGCGGACGTGTCCGTCGATCACCGTGTTGCAAACGGCGTCGAGCGCCAAGGAGGCGGAGCGCCTCATTCAGGATTTGGCGCCGGACGTGGTGTTCATGGACATCCACATGCCCCACACTTCTGGCCTTGACTTGCTCGAGTCCATTCCCAACCGGGATTTTTACCTCGTCTTCACAACCGCCTTCGACCGTTACGCAGTGGATGCGGTGCGCAAGCAGGCGTTCGATTACTTGCTCAAGCCCATCAACCGGGACGATCTCCAAGCCTGCGCGCGTCGAATCTTGATGCACTTCTACCACCACCGGACCCCAGGAAAAGGGGCGTTGTCGTCGGCTGCGCAGCGGCTCGAAATCCTCACGTCCGGCAAGCGGCATTTTGTTCGTCATCGGGACATCGTCCACATCGAGGCCGAGGGCAGTTACACGACGCTTCACCTTGCGAGCGGCCGCCGAATCACCATGAGCAAAAACCTCAAGCGCGTGGAGGAGATGCTCGACAACGACATGTTCTTCCGGCCGCACAACAGCCATTTGGTGCAATTGGAACGCGTGGAAGCCTGCAACTACAGAGACAACACGGTGGTGTTGGACACAGGCGCTGTGGTGCCCATGGCGGTTCGGAAGAGAGAAGCCTTGAAGCAGCGCTTGTCGCTGTTGATGTCGGCCTGAGGAAGAGGCCGTGGGTTGGCAGGCTATCTTTGCACCCATGGCCCAAGCCCTTCCTGACATTCGCTCCCTTTCCCAAGAAGAATTGACCGCCGCGCTGGTGGACATGGGAGAGAAGCCTTTCCGCACCAAGCAGGTGTCGGAGTGGCTGTGGACGCATGCGGCGGGGTCGTTCGACGACATGACGTCGTTGGGCAAAGGCCTTCGCGCCAAGTTGGCGGAGTCGTTTTCGCTGCATCGCATCGATCAGGTGGAGGCCCAGCACAGCAAGGACGGCACGGTGAAGTGCGCGTTCCAGATTGACGGCGACGCCCACCGTGTGGTGGAGGGCGTGTTGATCCCCACCACCAAGCGGCTCACGGCGTGCATCAGCTCGCAGGTGGGGTGCAGCTTGGCGTGCAAGTTTTGTGCGACGGGGCGCCTCAAGCTCCTGAAGAACCTCACGGCAGGGGAGATGTACGACCAGGTCCAGATGTTGAACACGCTCGCGCATCAGCAACACGACAAGGGCTTGTCCAACATTGTCTACATGGGCATGGGCGAGCCGCTGCTGAACTACCGCAACGTGATTGAATCGGTGGAACGCATCACGGGAACGCCCGGATTGGCGATGTCGCCCAAGCGCATCACCGTGTCCACGGCAGGCATTGCCAAAGCAATCAAGCGCCTGGGAGACGACGAGGTCAAATTCAACCTCGCACTCAGCCTGCACGCCGCGAACGACGCCAAGCGCAACCACATCATGGCCATCAACGAGACCAACAATTTGGCGGTCTTGGCCGAGTCGTTGCGTTACTTTGTCGACAAGACGGGCACGCGCCCGACGTTTGAGTTCATCGTGTTCAAGGACTTCAACGACAGCCTTGAGGACGCGCGGGAATTGGCGCAATTCTGCAAGCACATCCCGTGCAAAATCAACCTCATCGAGTACAACCCCATCGACGGCGGCGAGTTCCAACAAACCACGCCTGAGCGGTTGGACGATTTTGTCGCTTTGCTCGAAGACCGCAACCTGATTGTCAACGTCCGCCGTTCAAGGGGCAAAGACATCGACGCGGCGTGCGGCCAGCTCGCCAACAAAAATGCAGCTGGGGAGGAGGCCCCTCGAAAGGAGGTTAGTCCAGCTTGAGCACCGCCAAGAAGGCGGATTGGGGCACTTCGACCGTGCCGATTTGGCGCATGCGCTTCTTTCCCTTCTTCTGCTTTTCCAAGAGCTTTCGCTTTCGCGTGATGTCGCCACCGTAGCATTTGGCCGTCACGTCTTTTCTCACCGCAGAGATGGTTTCTCGAGCGATGATCTTCGCGCCGATGGCGGCCTGCAGGGCAATCATGAATTGCTGCCGGGGAATGAGTTCCTTGAGCTTGATGCAGATTTTCTTGCCGAGGCTGTGGGCGTGGTCGCGGTGGATCAACGCGCTCAAGGCGTCCACTTGGTCGCCGTTGAGAAGGATGTCCATCTTCACGAGGTTGCTCTGCTTGTAGCCGTCAGGGAAGTAGTCGAACGACGCGTATCCTCGAGAGATGGTCTTGAGCTTGTCGTAGAAGTCGAAGACGATTTCACCGAGCGGCATGCTGAAGGTCAACTCCACGCGGTCTGAGGTCAGGTAGACCTGGTTGGTGAGGTTGCCACGTTTTTCGATGCACAGGCTCATGACCGGACCGACGTATTCGCTCTTGGTGATGATTTGGGCCTTGATGAACGGCTCCTCCACGTAGTCGAGGTGGTTCGCATCGGGCAGGTCGCTCGGGTTCATGATTTCGAGCTTCTCGCCTTTTTTGGTGTAGGCCTTGTAACCCACGTTGGGCACCGTCGTGATGACGGTCATGTTGAATTC
>WTJL01000040.1:0-1246 GCA_011524845.1 Flavobacteriales bacterium
ACTTGCCCAACGGTGCCCACTTCAAGGTGGGCATCGTTGTGTCTGAATGGAACTCGACCTACACCGGCGGAATGCTCGCGGGTGCCCAAGACGTGCTTCGCGATGCGGGGGTTCCCGACCACTCGGTGGCTGTGCATTGGGTGCCAGGCAGCTACGAGCTGCCACTCGGAGCACAATGGCTGGCCCAGCGCGACGACATCGACGGGGTCATTTGCATCGGCTCGGTGATTCGCGGAGAAACCGCCCACTTCGATTACGTGTGCAGCGCCGCTGCGCAGGGCATCCTTCGCGTGAACCAAGACACAGGCAAGCCTGTCATGTTCTGCGTGTTGACCGACGACACCCCGGAGCAAGCTGCGGCACGGTCTGGTGGCGAGCACGGCAACAAAGGCGTGGAAGCGGCTGTGGGCCTCCTCAAGATGCTGGCCCTTCGTTCATCCCTCTGATTTTTCACATCATGCGTTTTTCACTTCTCTTCTGGACGGCTGCACTGGGCGGCTTGTTGACCCTCAGCGCTCACGCCCAATACCCGGGATGGCAACAGCGTGCCAACTACAGCATGGACATCGTGGTCGACACGGCCACCCATCAATACAGCGGCACCATGTCGGTGCGCTACACCAACAACAGCCCCGAGACGTTGGACAAGGTGTTTTGGCACCTGTTCTTCAATGCGTTTCAGCCTGAGAGCATGATGGACGTCCGCTCTCGTTCCATCTCAGATCCCGACCGACGCGTGGGAAGCCGCATTGTGGCCCTGCCTGAAGACGAATGGGGTTGGCAGCGTGTGGCCTCGGTCAAGGTCAACGGCAAGTCCGTCGACTTTGTGGAAGACGGCACCATCCTGGAGGTGGTGTTGCCCAAGCCTCTCCGCGCGGGAAAGTCGGTGACCTTTGATCTCACCTGGTCCGCCCAAGTGCCTCGTCAAATTCGCCGCTCCGGATGGATGAACAAGGAAGGCGTGGAATACAGCATGACCCAGTGGTTCCCCAAGCTGTGTGAGTTTGACCACCACGGATGGCACACCAACCCTTACATCGGACGAGAGTTCCACGGCATTTGGGGCAACTACGACGTGCGCATTCACCTTCCTGAAGGCTACGTTGTGGGCGCCACCGGCGTCAAGCAGTCCTCCCAGTCGGCCAGCCTTCCCGACGGCACGCCAGGAACGGTCCACAGGTACAAGGCGACCAACGTGATCGATTTTGCTTGGGCAGCCGACCCTGACTTCGTGGAAAAGACGGTG
>WTJL01000040.1:1346-7207 GCA_011524845.1 Flavobacteriales bacterium
GTCACGGTGCACGAAATGGCCCACAGCTGGTTCCAAGGCATGGTCGCCACCAACGAAAGCCTGCACGAATGGATGGACGAAGGCTTCACCTCATGGGCCGAATCCCGCTGCATGGCGCGGTTGTTTGAAGACCCATTGATGCCCGACGAAAACCCACACAAATGGGCGTACGCGGGGTACATCAACCAACACCTCTCTGGGAACGAAGAACCGCTCATCACCCACGCCGACCACTACAAGACCAACCGCGCCTATGGCATCGGGGCCTACAGCAAAGGCGAAGTGTTTGTAGAGCAGCTGGGTGCCGTGGTGGGCGAATCTACCCGGGACGACGCCATGCGGACCTACTTCAAAGACTGGTCGTTCAAACACCCTGGTCCCTACGATTTCAAGCGCGTGATGGAGCGCACCTCTGGATTGGAATTGGACTGGTACTTCCAGTACATGATGCACACCACGGACGGCATCGACTACGCCGTGGAATCGGTGGTCAATGCGAACGACACCGTGACGGTGGAGCTTTCGCGTCGCGGCGACATGCCCATGCCTCAAGACGTGGAATTCACATGGGAAGACGGCAGCACGTCTCGGATTCACATCCCCCTGGTGATGATGCGCGGACACCGTCCTCTGGCAGAAGGTGAAAGCTTGGGCGAGGATTGGCCATGGGTCAACACCTCGTACACCCTTCAAGTGCCTTCTCGTGGTCGTTTGACCTCGGTCACCTTGGACCCCAAAGGCCTCCAAGCCGACGTGCACCGGGACAACAACAGCCTGACGTTCAATTTGGACGTCGAGCAAGAAGCACGTCAGGCCCACTGACGTCTGTCCCATGTTCCGAAAGGACTTTCATCTGACCCATTCCCGGGGCCTCGACTCGCTTGTGCTGGTCTTGGCTGGAGGGTTGATCATGGGATGGTTGGCGCCTCAAGTTTGGACGTTTCAAGGGCAGCTTCCCATCACGCCACAGAGCCTTCTGGTGGTGTTGTGGGGCGTGCTGTGGGGCTGGCAAGTGGGCACCTGTGCCGTGCTGCTGTATTTGGTGGCGGGCGGCCTCGGGCTGCCGGTGTTTGCCGACGGAGCCTCAGGATGGGCGCACTTCACGGGAAGCACCGCAGGCTTCTTGTTTGCCTTTCCCATGGCGGCGTTGGTGACCGGTTGGGCGGCTGAGGAGGTGAACCGGATGCGCTACAGCGCCTCTGCCCTGCTCCTTCTCCTCGGGCATGCCGTCATTCTTGGGCTGGGTTTGCTGTGGCAACGAAGCATCGTTCCCGTGGAGGTTTCTCTGGCCGACACCTTGGTGCGCTTGATGCCGGCCGTGTTGGTCAAAACTGCCTTGGGCACCCTCGTGGTCGTGTTTTGCGGTCGAGCCATGACAGGCCACCGTCAGGTCGAGGACTGAGTCCGCCCGGAGATGTTGGAGGCTTCGTTGGTACCTTGAAGGCCTCAATTCACATTCATGACCACTACACGCCTCCTGGCTGGGGCCATGCTCCTTTTGGGAGTGGGCTGCACAACTGCACCTGACCGCCCTTCGTCCAAATCTCAACTCGTCGCCGACATGAAACGCGCCACCGACCACCACAGCTACAGCAAACCTGAAGAAGCCGTCACCACCCACTTGGATTGGGACGCGAAGGTGGACTTCGACGCCCGACAAGTCACGGCCACCGCCACGTACGCCATTGAAACGGCAGACGACGCCAAGAGGCTGTTGCTGGATTGCCGTGACTTGACCATCCACAGCGTCGCCGTGGACGGCGTGGACACGGAGTTTGAACTTGGTCCAGAGCGTCCCTTCATTGGACAACCGCTCAGCATTCCCATCACGCCCCGCACCCAAAAGGTGAGCGTTCACTACACCACCTCACCGGATGCCGGTGCGTTCTTGTGGGTCGAGGGCGACTCCCCGTTTTTGTTCACCCAGAGCCAAGCCATCTTGGCCCGAACCTGGGTTCCCTGCCAGGACAGCCCTGGGGTGCGTTTCACCTACAGCGCGGACGTCGAAGTGCCCTCGTCTTTGATGGCCCTGATGAGTGCGGTCAACCCCACTGAGAAGTCGTCTGACGGGCGCTACCACTTCGACATGGACCAACCCATCCCTTCGTATCTCTTGGCCATGGCCGTGGGCGATGTGGAATTCCGAAGCGTTGGGGCGCACACGGGCGTGTACGCCACTTCCGACCTCATCGATGCGGCGGAGTACGAATTCGCCGAGATGGAAGACATGCTCGTCGCAGCCGAGGCCCTTTACGGTGCCTACGCCTGGGAGCGGTACGACCTTTTGGTGTTGCCCGCAGCGTTTCCGTTTGGCGGGATGGAGAACCCGCGTTTGACCTTTGCCACCCCCACCATCATCGCGGGCGACCGCAGCTTGGTGAGTTTGGTTGCCCACGAATTGGCACACAGCTGGAGCGGCAACCTCGTGACCAACGCCACATGGGACGATTTTTGGCTCAACGAGGGCTTCACCGTGTATTTCGAACAGCGCATCATGGAAGCCGTCTATGGACGTGACATCAGCGAAATGCTGAGCACCCTGAGCTACCAAGGCCTCGTGGACGAGGTCGACGCCATCATGGACGTCAACCCCAACGACACGCACTTGCGCTTGCACTTGAAAGACCGTGACCCCGACGACGGCATGACAGCCATTGCCTACGACAAAGGGTACTTCTTCCTTCGCTTGCTCGAGGAAACCGTGGGACGAGACACGTTCGACGCCTTCTTGAAAACGTACTTCACCACCCACGCCTTTCAGGTGATGGACACCGACACCTTCTTGGACTACCTCGACGCCAACCTCTTGACGACTGAAGCGTTGCGGACGGCCATCAACGTGCCTGCATGGGTGGATGGACAAGGATTGCCTGACAATTGCCCGCAAGTGGCCAGCGCACGCATTGAGCGCGTGGACGCCACGTTGAATGGTTGGGTGAATGGAACCACCTCAACCGCGGAGTTGCCCTGGAACGACTGGATGTACCAAGAGCGCTACCGCTTCTTGTCCAACCTTCCTGACAACACCTCTGCTGAACGTTTGGCAGAGCTCGACGCTCAATGGGGACTCAACGCCACCGGCAACAACGAAGTGCTGTTCGCTTGGCTCGAGCAGGCGGTTCGCAGCCAACACACCCCTGCGTACGATCGTTTGCGCTCGTTCCTCGTGAATGTGGGCCGTCGCAAATTCCTCACGCCTTTGTACAAGGCAATGGTGGACACCGATCAATCCGACCTTGCCAACGACATCTACCGCGAAGCCCGCCCCAATTACCACAGCGTGGCGACCGGAACCATGGACGACTTGCTCGGCTGGACCGAGTGAGTTTCGTTTGGCAAAAGTTGAAAGCAAAAAGGCACCCCAAAAGGGTGCCTTTTTTCATGCTCGAAAAACGTGCCGTTACCGGATGATGGTCACCACCCCGAAGACTTCCTTCCGGAAGCTTTCCTCTTCAAGGCTGTGCACTTCAATGCGGTAGGAGTACGGGCCGTTGGGCACGTAGTGCTGGCCTTCCTCTCCCACTTGCCCATACCATGCATCCGTGGGGTCTGTGGTGCTCCAAATCAACTCCCCCCAACGGTTCCAGATTTCAAACTCGAATCGGTCAGGATCGATGTCCGTTCCCTGCACGAAGAAGGCGTCGTTGTAGCCATCGTTGTTGGGCGTGAACGACGTTGGAATGAACAGGTTGAACATGCTTTGGATTTCAATCTGGCGGTTGACCACATTGACACATCCATTGGCGTCGGTGATTTGCAGTTGCACCGGGTAGATGCCTCCTTCCGCCATGGGGAACTGGAAGGTCGGATCTTGCTCGTAGCTGTAGCCCAGCGGGTTGAAGGTGTTGAACGTCCAAAACCACTCCACCACGTTGGCGTTGGAATACCCGTCGAAGTCGATCTCAGTGTCTGGGGCACGGGTCGGCTGAGGTCCCGCGAAGTACCCCACTTCAGGAATCGGGTACACGTTGATGTACGCTTCCTGCACTTGGGTGTATTCGCATCCTCCGGCCTGAGACGTCACGGTCAACGAGACGTCGTAGAAGCCAGGTTGCTGGAAGGTCTTGACCGTGTTGGACTCTCCGGCGTAGGTTCCATCGCCAAACGCCCAAAGGCTGGAGGTGATGAGCGACGGGTCCGTTTCGTTGGTGAACAAGAACGTTCCCGTTCCACACGCTTCCGTCGTGTCGGCAGAGAACACAATGGGCACTGGGCTTTCCAGCACCACTTCAGAACACGCGGTTGCAGGAGGCGTTTCGCAATCGTCGTCCACGGTCACGCAGTACGTCCCCGTGCTCGGCGGCGTGGTCCAGATCGACTCCTCGTCCTCGTTCAAGGTGTTCCCTTCGAAGGACCACGTGTACGTGTATCCGCTGCCTGAGCCACCATTGGACGCCGACGCGTCCAAGTAAGCCTCTTCCCCACTGCACAAGAAGTCGGAGGCCACGAGGTCGGCGTTGATGGGCGCCAACACGTTCACGCCCACCTGGTACTCGTCCGTGGGGCAACCGTTGACGTCAAATCCTTGGACCGTGTACACCGTGGAGGTGTTGGGCGAGACTTGTTGCACAGGACCGTTGGGCAAGCCGTTGTCCCACACGTACGTCCACACGTTCAAGGGATCTTGATCCGACCCCACTTCCAAGGTCGCCGCCCCTCCCAAGCAAATGACTTGGTTGGTGGGAATCTCCAGCGTCAATGGCAACGGATCTTCCAACAAGATGGACTGGTTGTAGATGCAATCCTCGTTGTTGAAGACCACCACCGAGTAATCACCAGGCACCAAGTCGTCGTAGTAGAAGTCCGTGATGTTGTCCCATTCCAGTTCTTCGATGAGCTCCGTTCCTCCGGGGCCATCGACGTAGAGCTGGATGGTGAATGGACCTTGAGGGTCGTTGGCGTCTTCGAAGACTTCAACCCCGATGATGCCATCGTTGGCAAAGCACGAAGGCTGCTGCTGCTCCACTTCAAAGGCAAAGCCTGGCGACACCGTCACCACGTCCGTGGCCTGACAGTTGTCGAAGCCCACAGGCTCCACAAACAAGGTGAACTCAATCGGAGCACCGTCAAACGTGTTCATGGTGGGCTGAGGCACGTTGGGATCCACCAAGTACTCGGCCGGTTGCCATTCCCAATCGAAGCCGCAGGTGCTGGAAGAGCCCCCGCAGCTCACACACCATTCGATGGGCTCAAAGTCACAGAAGCCTGCACAATCGCATCCACCGTCCGATGAGAACTGGAACGAAATGCAGCCATCTGGATTGGAGGCTGTGAACGTCTGTCCTGCAAAGGTGGCGTCCAAGGTGGCCAGCACGGGTCCCGTCGCATCGGGTCCATCGTAGACCGTCACAGCGTCCCACCCCGCTTCCATCTGACCAGCCGTGAAGCTCAGCGTCATCAAAGTGCCGTCACCTGGCGTGTCCGGACAGTAGCTAAAGATGGTGTTGTCGTTGGCTCCGTAGCAGTAGTCAAACGCACCGGCCACGCCGCACGCAGAAGGCTCTCCAGTGTCAAGCCCTCCCAAGAGTTGAATGGGCTCGCTGCAGAAGATTTGGTCTGGACCTGCGGTGATGATGGTTCCGGGGTTCTCCACAACCTCCACGGTCAGCGTGGTGTCCCACGTGCATCCGAAGTTGTTGGTCACCACGTACCCAAACTCAAACGTCCCGGGATCCGGGAACATCAGGTCGACGTAGTTCGCGTCGTCGCTGACGCCCACCACGCCCAAATCGGACGTGCTCACAATGTTGTCCAGATCACCAACAGGATGCCAGTACGAGCTGTCCGACTCAAGACCAATCACTGGTGTGAACGTGGTCACCCCAGGAACGATTTCAGGGTTGAAATCGATGCCCCACTCA
>WTJL01000088.1 GCA_011524845.1 Flavobacteriales bacterium
CCCATGTGGCGCGACCGCATGATTGCCTTGGTGATTTTCATGGTCATCAACATCGTGTTTTGGGCGTGCTTCGAGCAGGCTGGCACCTCCCTCACCCTCTTTGCCGACCGCAACGTGAGCCGTGAGATTTTTGGATGGACGATGCCCGCCTCCATGACGCAGTTCTTCAACCCCGCGTTCATCATCATCTTCGGCTCCATCTTCTCGGTGATGTGGGTGAAGTTGGACCAACTCGGAAAGAACCCCAGCATCCCCATGAAGTTTGCCCTTGGCATCCTCCAACTCGGGGCCGGCTTCCTCATCACCTTGGTGGGACTCCAGTTCGCCAACGAAGAGGCGATGGTGCCTTTGCTGACGTTGGTCTTCTTGTACCTCTTGCACACCACAGGTGAGCTCTTCCTCTCGCCCATCGGCTTGTCCATGGTGACCAAGCTCTCGCCCAAAAGCATGGCCGGAACGGCCATGGGCGGATGGTTCTTGAGTTTTGCCATCGCCAACTACGCTGGCGGTTTGATCGCCTCGTTGACGGGCGGCCACGGCGACTCTGGCGAAGAAGTGACCGCAGCCGCGGGACTGGTGAAGTACACGGACGTGTTCGCCACCATTGGCTGGACCTGCGTGGGCATTGCCGTCTTGATTGCGTTGCTCAACAAGCCACTCAACAAGTTGATGCACGGCGTGAAGTGATCCTTCCCCGCACAAGATTCTCAAAAGGCGCCTTCGGGCGCCTTTTTTGTTGCGATATTGCAGGCATGCGGACAACACTCTTGACCTTGGCGATGATGGTGGTGGGCGGCTTGGCGTTTGGCCAGGCGGCAAGCATCAATTGGATGTCTCTTGAAGAGGCTGTGGCGGCCCAACAAAAGGAGCCACGGAAAATCATGATGGACGTGTACACCCAATGGTGTGGCCCGTGCAAAATGATGATGGCCAACACCTTCACCAACGCCAACGTCATCGAGTACGTCAACGCCAACTACTACGCGGTCAAATTCGACGCCGAATCGCCCGAGCCTGTGACCTTCCAAGGCACGGAGTTCACCAACCCCGATTACGACCCCAACCGTCGCGGGAGAAACGGCGTTCACCAGCTGTCACGGGCCATGAAGGTCAACGCCTACCCCACCATCGTCTACCTCGACGAGGAAGCCAACGTCATCGCTCCCATCAGCGGCTACAAGCAGCCTTCGCAGATGGAGTTGTACCTGAAGTTCTTCCACGAAGCGTACCAGCAAGGTGTGGACCAGTCCGCATGGGAGACCTACCGCGACGGGTTCACGTACACGTGGCGGTAAGGACGCCCTTCTGAATTGTGTGGCGGCAGGCATCCCCTGCCGGCGGCGCTTCCCCTATCTTTGGGCTCCCTGTGCAGCGGAGCCCTCTTTTTTGGGAGAGGATTTCACCTCAGGGACTGCAAACATCTAAACCGTTCACGAACCGCGTCGCACCATGAGTGATACCGCCCGCCTTATCCTGGAAGGACAGGAATACGAATTCCCCGTTTTGACTGGGGCCGAAAACGAAAAGGCCATCGACATCTCCAAGCTTCGGGGAACCACTGGCTACATCACCTTGGACCCCGGATTCAAGAATACGGGATCGACCCAAAGCGGCATCACCTACCTCGACGGCGAGAACGGCATCCTTCGTTACCGCGGATACTCCATCGAAGAGCTCGCCGAGAAGGCCTCCTTCATGGAGGTGGCGTACCTCTTGATCTACGGAGACCTGCCCAACAGCGATCAACTCGCGTACTTCACGGACAGCATCACGCACCACACGTTGGTGCACGAGAACATGAAACGCTTCTTCGACGCGTTCCCTCTCGGCGCCCACCCCATGGGCATGCTGAGCTCCATGGTCGCGTCGTTGTCCACGTTCTACCCTGAGTCTCAGAACCCCAACCGTGACATCACGGACATCGAGCTGACGATTCACCGCTTGATCGCCAAAATGCCGACCCTTGCGGCCCAGGCCTACAAGCACAACGTGGGGCTGCCGACCATGTACCCCAAGAACAACTTGAGCTACGTCGGCAACTTCATGCACATGATGTGGGGCGTCCCAGCGGAGGATTACGAAGTGGATCCCATCATTGAGTCGGCGTTGAACAAGCTGTTCATTTTGCACGCCGACCACGAACAAAACTGCTCCACCTCTACGGTGCGCGTAGTGGGCTCATCCCAAGCCAACCTTTACAGCTCTGTGTCTGCTGGGGTGTCCGCTCTGTGGGGACCGCTCCACGGCGGCGCCAACCAAGCGGTCATCGAAATGCTCGAAGCCATTCGCGCCGAAGGCAGCCCCTTGCAGTCGTGGATTGACCGCGCGAAGGACAAGACCGACAGCTTCCGCTTGATGGGCTTTGGCCACCGCGTGTACAAGAACTTCGATCCGCGCGCCCGCATCATCAAAAAGGCGGCAGACGACGTGCTTGGACAGTTGGGCATCAACGACCCTGTTCTCGACATCGCCAAGCAACTGGAAGAAGTGGCCCTCCACGACGAGTACTTCGTCAAGCGCGGCCTCTACCCCAACGTCGATTTCTACAGCGGCATCATTTACCGCGCTTTGGGCATCCCGACCGACATGTTCACGGTGATGTTTGCCCTCGGACGTCTCCCAGGCTGGATTGCCCAGTGGAAAGAGATGACCGAGAACCGCGAGCCCATCGGACGTCCACGTCAGGTGTACACCGGTGCGACACAGCGCGACTTCGTGGCGCTGAACAACCGCAGCTGAGCCATGGACGCCTTTGTCCGGACCGAGGTCGACGACCGCGGGGTGGGAACCATCACGTTCTTCCACCCTGCCTCCAACAGCCTGCCCGCGGCCATCCTCAAGCAATTGGCCGACCATGTGTCGGACGCGGGACGGCGGGACGACATCAAAGTGATCGTGTTGAAGTCTGCCGGCGACCGTGCGTTCTGCGCTGGAGCCAGCTTTGACGAACTCGTGGCCATCTCCAACGAAGAAGAAGGTTTGGCGTTTTTCAGCGGCTTTGCCCTGGTCATCAACGCCATCCGGACGTGCCCCAAGTTTGTCATCGGACGGGTCCAAGGGAAAGCCGTCGGTGGTGGTGTGGGTGTGGCGTCGGCCGTCGACCATTGCTTCGCCACCCAATACGCGTCTGTCAAGTTGTCTGAACTCGCAGTGGGCATCGGTCCATTTGTGGTCGGTCCTGCCGTCGAGCGAAAGATGGGCACGTCCGCGATGGGCATGCTGGCCATCGACGCGCGCAGCTGGAAGTCTGCTCACTGGGCAGCCCAGCAAGGCCTGTACGCAGAAGTCTTTGACACCACCGAAGCCATGGACGTGGCAGTGGATCGATTGGCCGCAGAACTCGCTGGCAGCAACCCCGACGCCATGGCCAACCTCAAGCGCGTGCTTTGGGAAGGGACCGAGCATTGGGACGAGCTGCTCATGGCCCGTGCCGAAGTGTCTGGACGTCTCGTGCTGAGCGATTTTACGCGAGACGCCATCGCGGCCTTCAAAGCCTGACGGCTCCATTGTGCATCAAGAAAAACCCCAGCCTCTCGGCCGGGGTCTTTGGATTTGGTCGACTCAGGCAGAGTCTCTTCATCCGTATGTCTTGTTGCCATCAGTGTTGAATGACCAAAGGAGCATGTCCCATGCCGGTTGACGTGGCCACCTGCACGTGGTACGTGCCGCTCGCCCAGCTGGTCACATCGACAATGAAACGTCCCATCCACCGGTCGCTGGAACGGGTCCACATCACCCGGCCAGACGCGTCGTAAATGGTCATGACCGCATCCACCGCCGTTCCATTCAAGTCCAGCTGGACTTGGTCAGATGCAGGGTTGGGGTACACCGTGAAAGGCACTTGGGTCATGTGGAACACGCTGTACACGTCGTCCACCTCGTAGGGACCGCCTGTCACTTCGCAGCCGTTGGCGTCCGTCACCACGACGTCGTACGACGCTGGCGCTTCCAATCCAGAAGGATCTTCCTCCTCCGAGACGAATTCGCCGTCGCTCGTCCAGTTGAATTCGTAGGGTTCTGTGCCGCCCGTCACCGTCAAGTCAATGGATCCTGTTCCGATGTCCGTGGCGTCCGTCACCACCGCATCAAGGACGAGTTCCGCTGGCTCGGTCAAGGTCACCGAAAGGTCTCCTGAGCAACCATTGGCGTCGCTGACAAAGACCACGTACGACCCTGCCGGGAGTTCTGTGAACACTCCGGTGTCGTTGATGGCGACCACCGGGCCGTCCAACACGTACTCAAACGGCCCCACGCCATTGGCGACGAGGACCTCGATTTGGCCACTCGATTCCCCTGCGCATGCCACGTCTAGGACGCTGGCGGACACTTCCAAGGTCAATCCGCCGTCCACGGTGAAATTGACCAGTGCGGAGCAATCGACACCTTGGAGCACTTCCACGGTGTACGTGCCTGCAGACAACCCTTCGAACAGGGTCGTGTCCTGCAACGCACCGTCGAGGTAGACCTCAATGCTGTCGGGCGCTGTCACCCCCTCCAGGATCAACTCCACCACCGCATCGCTGCCGTCCGCACACGTCAGCGCTTGAACCAACTCGGTGTCGAGCACCAAGTCGCAGTACTGACAAGAGCCGTCTTCGTCGGTGGCCAACTCGTTGTAGTTCGACGCCGCTTCATCGGTGCAGCCTTCCACCTCGAGTTCATCGCACACCCCGTCGGCGTCGACATCGTTCACACAGTTGCCGTCGCAATCGAGGTAATCCTCTTCGGGGTACGTGCACGAGCCATCGTCGCTGTTCGCCTCGGAGTCGTAGTTGCATGCCGTGACGTCGGTGCAGCCTTCAAGGACGCAGCTCAGTCCGACTTCAAAGTCGCCTTCTTCGCCAAACACGCCCATGGCCAACACAAAGTACTCCTGCCCTTCCACTGTGTTCATCGCCACCGTGCTCGCAACAAACGTCACGGGACAGAGGTCGTTGTAGAACGGTTCGCTTTGGTCGTCGTTGCCCGCCACACAGGACAGGTCACCGCATGACCCCTCGTAGACGCTCAGGTACGTGTCGATGGTCGTGCCTTGGTAGCACGTGGACACGGTCATTTCGTTCCCCGTTCCAATGAAGGAGAACCAAAGACCTGCCGTTGGATCGGCCGGCGTGGCGTCGGCACATCCTTGGACCTCGTCCACCGTGGCGCACTCTTCGTTGTTGACCAGGTAGGTCTCGCCACAGGTCAAGGTCAAGGCGCCTTCACACACGTCGTTGGGCACGTCCGCCTCCCCGCAACTTCCATCGTCTTCCGTGGCCTCAGGGTTGAAGTTACAGAACGTCTCGTCCGTGCACCCAAACACTTCCAGTTCGTCACAGGTTCCGTCGCCGTCCGTGTCGTTCAGGCAGTTCCCGTTGCAATCGAAGAATTCCTCTGCGTAGTAGCAGTTTCCTGCGTCGTCCGTGTAAATCGGATCGTAGTTGCACGCTTCGGGATCAGTGCAACCGGGGAACTCAATGCAGTCGCACACCCCATCCTGGTCCTCATCGACCAAGCAGTTGCCCTCGCAATCGAAGCATCCATACTCTGGGTACGTGCACGAGTCGTCGTCCACGGTGGCGTCGGCGTCGTAGTTGCACGCCGTGTCGTCGGTGCATCCCTGACACGATTCGAACTCACAGCTGCCGTCGTCGTTGTTGGCGTTCTCGTCGTAGTTGCACGCCGTCTCGTCCATGCATCCACACACGACGTCGCCTCCTCCGGTGTGCAGTCCCACGCCGTCGACTTCAAGTCCCACAATGTCTTCGGCGTCTTCCCCCACCCCATTGTTGAACATCTGGAGGTTGATCGACGCGGACAATTCTCCGTCGGTGGTGAATTGACCAATCAAAATGAGGAGATCCTCTCCGACAAAGGTGTTGGGGTTTTGGTCGTTGACCACGTACATGATGCCCCCAATGGTGTCGTTGATGTGAACGTCAAGACCGGCCTCAAAATTGGGAATCCAGTATCCCTCGTCGAGGAAAGACGGGCTTTGCTCTCCAGCCGCTGCGGGACCGTCAATTCCGACCGTCAGCCAGCTGTCGAATTCCAATTCTGGGAAGGCGTCAAAGAGCAATGGATTGTTGTTGTTCGCAGAGTGCGAACCAAATTCATGTTGGTAGAAGCTTGTGGAGCTCGAAATCACCAAGGGAGATTCCGCGTCACCGTACATGGCGCTGAACGTGTCGCCGGGGTTGTTGCCCTGCACGTACATCCTGTAGGTGGTCATGCCTGCAAGGATGCCGTCCTCGTGCACCGCGTGCTCCTCCACCAAAATTCCGTAGCCCCCAAACTCGTCGCCTGCGCACGAGCAGTATTCGCAAGAATCGTCTTCTTCCGTCGCTTCGGCGTAAAAGTTGCACGCCGTGTCGTCGGTGCAGCCCTCCACTTCAAGTTCGTCGCACACCCCATCGCCGTCGCCGTCGTTCAAGCAGACGCCCTCGCAATCGTAGTGTTCTTGCGGGTAGTCGCAGCTGCCATCGTCCACATTGGCGCCAGCGTCGTAGTTGCATGCTGTGTCATCCATGCACCCTTCAAATGCAAGGGTCACGGTGATGGTTTGGACAAACACCGTGGTGTTGCCGCATGCATCGGAGGCCGTGTACACGCGCTCCAAGGTCAACACGCCGTCTTCCTCGCCGAGCACCGATTCTGTCACTTCGTAATCCGCGTTGGTGTCGCAGTTGTCGATGACAAACGCCTCCAGCGACGGAAGGACATCGCCTTCCAGTTCATTCACCAACACCACAGGTTCCGTGGGGTAAGCCAAGACTGGGGCCACCGTGTCCAACACCGTGATGATCAACGTGTCCACAATGCTGTTTCCAGCCGCATCAATCGCTTGATATACCCGTGGGCACGTGTAACTCTGCAGACACCCAAACGGGTAATCGAACGGACCGTCGCCCACCCAGATGACGTCCACAGGACCACAATCGTCAGACGCCACAGGGGCTGTCTCTTCCACGGTCGGCATCATCTCGTCGCATGCAATCGTGTCGTTGGGTGGGAAGTACGTCCAAACAGGCGCTTCCGTGTCCACGCACTCGTCGACGTCGTCGCAAATGCCATCGGCATC
>WTJL01000163.1:0-2340 GCA_011524845.1 Flavobacteriales bacterium
ATCTTCGGTTTCCGTGTCTGGGGCGTTGGCCGGGTTGTAGATGGCCGGTGTGGTGGCGCACACGTCGAAGGCGATGGACCCGCCAAAGTTGGCGCCCTGGGGGAGGTGGGCGAGGGTGTCGCCGACAGCGTTTTGGAGGAGCAAGGACCCACCGAGGGCGAGGCCATCTCCTCCGGAGTCAAGGACCGTCAAGGTGTGGCATCCAGGGGAGATGCAGGCGTTGGCCACGTAGGTGTTGCCCCCAAACCCGTAACCGTCGCCCGCCCACAACGTGGCGCCGGTGGAATCGGTCACCGCCCAAGAGGATTCGTTGCCAAAGAAATCGGTGTTGAGGGTCAAGGTCCAGGCATCGTTGCCGGTGTAGGACAAGCTGTGGACGAGGGTGTCGTTGTGGGGGAAATCGTCGGCGGACCCGTCGGGAAGCGTGACCGAGAAGGTCCATTCGGTGAGGGTGCCGAGGAGGAGCTTTTCTGGCAGGGCGAGGTCGGCCGTGGCCCCGGCGGGAATGGGGGTGTTGAAGGTCACGGGACTGAGGGCGATGCCGTTGACCGACCAGTGGACGGTGGCTCCGGGGGCGGGCAGGACGCCTTGGTTTTGGACGGACAGGACAGGGTCCCATGTGGGGGTACAGACAGACGAGGCGTTGAGGCCGACAGGGAGGAGGTCGACGTCCACCACGGGCACCGCGCCCAGACTTTCAAGCAGGCTGGACCGAACGGTTTCGAGACACGCCCGCATGCGCTGGCGCTGACCGGAGGTGTAGGTGTTTCGGCATGACGTGGGCGCGTAGTCCATGTAGTTTTCAAGCTGGGCGCCGGGACATGCGCCCACGCTGCACGACGCGTTCTCCGTGGTGGTGGGGGTGTCGCACACGAAGTCGCCTTGCGCCACACAGTCGTCCTCCTCTGAGCAGCTGTCGGTGCCGTAGAACGTGTGAAAGAGGCTCAGGTGGTGACCGACCTCGTGGGTGAGGGTGCGGTTGAGGGTTCGGCCGGGCTTCAGGGTGCCTGTGGTCCCGATGACGTTGTACAGCAACGTGACCCCGTCTCGGGCATCTCCCGTGGGGCCCGTGTACGAGAACCCCTGCACTCCCGCGCCGCCGTTGTTGCCGTTGATTTCGGGCACCACAAACACGTTGAGGTAGTCGTCGCCCAACCAGGTGGTGAGGGATTTGACCTCGGTCTGGTCGGCGCCAGGAAGGGTCTCGAGGGAGGCGATGCCGTGTTCTAGGTAACCAGGAATGCCGGAGCCGTCCATCCGCACGATGCCCGTGGTGGGTTCACCGTCGGGGGTGCGTTGGGCGAGCACAAATTCGATGCGCGTGTCCACCCCCAGACCGTCTCCATTCGAGCCGGGCACTTTGCGGAAGTCCTCGTTCAGGGCGTCGATGGCGGAGAGGATTTGGGCGTCGCTGATGTTCTCTTCTACGCCCAACGGGGAACCACGGTGGATGACGTGGACGACGGTGGGAATGGTGTAGAGCGGAAGGGAATCGGTGAGGGGCAGGGCGGCCGTGGATGGGGCGCCAGGCGCAGCGTGAGACGCGTGCCATGCCGCGTGGAATTGGGCATGCTGGGACGCGTACGTCGGGCTTTGCTGGAGCAGCGCGACGTGGGCAGCGTCGGTGCCGCAGGGCGGGACGCCCATGGGGGTTTGGCCGAAGAAAGAGGCGTTCATGGCCATGGCCCAAAACAGGAGAAGGGACACCGCTCGTGGGGCGTCCCTTCTGGGTTCAATGCTTGGGCAATTGAAGTGCGTCAATGTCAATCTCGCTTAGGGTTGACAAGGATACAACAGCCTCAATCGCAGTACAGGCTGAAGTACTGCAAAAGGTCAAGCAGGTCTGCAAGTTGAATGTGTCCGTCGCCGTTGATGTCGGCGTAGCACGACGCAATGCAGGTGCCGTTGTCCATGGTGGCCAATGGATCGTAGTTGGGGGCGCTGGGGAAGGTGCATCCCACCACTTCGTCGGCGTCGCACAGGCCGTTTTGGTTGTAGTCGGTGCAGCAGTCGGCGGGGTCTCCCACGCAAGTGTCGACGTCGTCGCAAATGCCGTCGTTGTCGGCATCGGACGCACATGCTCCGCCGCAGACGCCGAGGGCGTCGAGTTGGTTTCCGTCGCAGTCGCAATCGCCTTCAGGGACGTCGGTGCATCCACATTCGTAGATGGCGCCGGGGCCGTTGCACAGTCCGCACGCATCGTACGCTCCCACGCAATCGTCGACGTCGTCACAAATGCCGTCGGCGTCCGCATCTTCAGTGCAGGTTCCGCCGCACACGCCGATGGCGTCGAGTTGGTTTCCGTCGCAGTCGCAATCGCCTTCAGGGACGTCGGTGCAT
>WTJL01000163.1:2440-7056 GCA_011524845.1 Flavobacteriales bacterium
GGCGTCGAGTTGGTTTCCGTCGCAGTCGCAATCGCCTTCAGGGACGTCGGTGCATCCGCATTCGTAGATGTCGCCGGGCCCGTTGCAGACGCCGCATGCGTCGTAAGCTCCCACGCATGCGTCGATGTCGTCACAAATGCCGTCGGCATCAGCGTCTGCCGTGCAAGGCCCTCCGCAAACGCCCAGGGCGTCCAGGTACTCGCATGAACCGTCGTCTTCCGTGGCGTCGGCGTCGAAGTTGCACGCTTCCATGTCCACACAGCCGGGCACGGCGTATTCGCAAGAGCCGTCGTCGTAGTCGGCCTCGTCGTCGTAGTTGAGGGCCATGTCGTCGGTGCATCCGCAGGCGTTGGGCACGCCTCCCGTGCTGAAGGTGCCGGCGCCGTCAAACTCGAAGCTCAGCACTTCCGCCTCAGAGCCTTCACCCATGGGGAAGACTTGGACGTTGATTTGGCCTGAGAGGCTCCCTCCCGTGGTCACTTGCAACACAATGACTTGCAGGTTGTCGTCGGGAAGCGCATTGCCCGCGTCGTTCAGCACAAACCAAGACGAGCCCACAATCATGTTGGCCGCCAGCTGGGTGGCTCCGTTGTCGGCGAAAAAGGGCGTCAAGGCTTGGTCGGGATCTTCGGCGATGGCGGGATCAGCTGCGCCGTCGATGCCCGACGTGGAGGCGGGGCCCGTCAATCCGATGGTGGCGTATGTGTCGTCGGCCATTTCTGGGAACTGGGACACAAACGCAGGGTTCAAGCCCGCGGCACTCCAGGACGTGTTGAAGCCCGTGTTGAACGCGCCTTCGGGCACGTTGACCAACAGGGGTTGTTCCGAGTTGCCAAACACCGCACTGAACGTGTCGTCGTTGTTCACCATGTTCACGAAGAAGCGGTACCGGGTCAGGCCAGGGTCGGTGGCCGCGGAAGCCTCCACGCTCAACGTGTACCCCGAGGTCGAGGGAGCGTCGCAGTTGCAGAACACACACGACCCGTCGTCGAGGTTGGCCTCGTCGTCGTAGTTGCATGCAGCGGAGTCCGTGCAGCCAGGAACGTCCACCATGGGAAAAGTGCCTTCGCCGTCGAAGCTGTTGGTGATGCGAATTTGGTTGTCTCCGTCGCCCAAGGGGAACACCTGGTAGTTCAACACCCCAGAAATGCTGCCGGTGGTGGTCACCTGCATGATCAGCCAGCGCCCATCGACAGGCAGCGCGTTGGTGGCCGTGTTTAACACGTACCACGAGCCGCCGGTCAAGGTGTTGACTTCGAGGCTTGTGCCGCCGGAAAGGAAGTAGTCTGAGATGCCTGGATCAAGGGCGGCGTCTTCCACAATGGAGGGGTCGGCAGACCCAGGTGCCGACAAGGACGCAGGCCCCGTCAATCCAATGGTGGCGTAGCTGTCGTCGGCCAAATCGGGAAACGCGGGAAGAAACGCAGGATTGATGCCCGAGGCATTCCAGCTGGCGTTGAACGCGCTGTTGTAGATGTTGGCAGGGGTTTGGATGACGATGTTCTCTTCGTCGGTCCCGTAGACCGCAGAAAACTTGTCGGTGGGGTCCTCAGCGTGGACGTAAAAGCGGTAGACGGTGCCTCCGTCACCCACGGCTGGGGCGGATTCCACAGTCAAAGCGTATTGCGCTCCCATTTGGCAAGAGAGCACAAAAAGCAAGGCACTGAGCCCGGCTTTCAGTGGTTGAGTTGGCATAGCGATAACAGTTTACGAACACAATATATGTGTCGACCTGAGCCAGTCCAACCTATTATATCATTATCTGAACGGCATGTATTCGTCGACGAACGTTGCATCTGGCTGAGATTGAAGGCGCGGCGTGCAACGGGAGGGGAGACTGTGGCGTTTTCAGGTTACTTTGCAACCTCCAAACGCGATTCATGAAACATTTGACTTTTACCGCTGCTGTGAACGCCTCACTTGGCAGCCTGGCCATGGTCCTGACATTGGGCTTCGCCACGACCAGCCACGCTCAGTTGATCGGCTACACCGCCGAGCTGGACACCATGCTTTGGGAAACGGAAAGTGGGGACGACCCTTTGGCGGGTTTGGCGTACTACGGGATGTACAATGTGTACGCCAACCTGACAAGCGCCACCGACGTGGTCAGCTCGGTGTACAGCGACGTCGCCGCACTGGACACGCCTCCGATGGGCATTGATGCGGGCTGTGGATGCCACAACCCCGCCCAAACGTCCATCGTTGTCGACGCCAGCAACAACCCCGCCTTTTTCGCGGCGTTCCCCGATTACGAATACGATTCGTTCTGGACGATCGGCATGACGACGTCGGAGGATGAGGGCCAGCTGCCAAGCAACATCGGCATGGGCGCTCCTGGCGATTTGTGCGCTGGGTTTGGCATCACGAACGGCTCTCTGTTCATCACGGGTCAGACAGGCGACTGGCCTGTCAATGCCGTGGCTGGAGACGATTTGAAAGTTCTGATTGCGCGGGTCACGACCTGTGGCGACTTCACCTTGCAGGCCTGTGTGCAGGTCTTTGTGGGTGGGGACCAAGACGCGGTTCAGCAAGCGTGCCCCGAGCCTTTGGTGGTGTTGCACGAGGGGTGCACCGAGGAGGGCGCATGCAACTACAACCCCAATGCGACCACCGACGATGGATCGTGTGTGTTTGACGACGGCATTTACGGATGCGACGGCGAATGCATTTCCGATGCAGACGGCGATGGCATCTGTGACCAAAACGAAGTGGGTGGCTGCACCGACACGGGCGCATGCAACTTTGACGAATTCGCCACCGACGACGACGGTTCTTGTGAATACGAGTCTTGCGCGGGATGCACCGACGCCACAGCTTGCAACTACGACGAGACCGCGACCATTGAAGACAGCTCCTGCTTCTTCCCTGGTGAGGCGTGCGACGACATGATCGACGCCACCGAGGGCGATGTCGTGCAGGAGGATTGCTCGTGCTTGGGCTACAGCTGCTACGACGAAACGGCGTGCAACTACAGCACCGAAGGCATCGAGGACAACACGTTGTGCTCGTACATCAGCCAATACGAGATTGTGGGCAGCACAGACCCTTACTCCCAAACGCTCCAAGTGTACACCTACACAGCCACCGCTGGAAGCACGTACGAGTGGACCATCGTGGGTGGGGACATTTTGGACGGCGACGGCACCAACGAACTGAGTGTGGTGTGGAACGTCGGCGGTGCCGGATCTGTGTGTGTGACAGAAACCAACGCAGAGGGTTGTTCCGGCGAGCAGGTGTGCTTGATCGTGGACGTCAACCTCAGCTCGGTCAACGACATGCTGGACGGCACCTTGGAGGTCTTCCCGGTCCCAGCCGTGGAGAACCTTCACCTCGTGTGGACAGGTCCAACCTTGGACAACGCGTTTGTGACGTTGCGCGATGCAGCGGGTCGTGTGGTCAAGGTGCAGCAAGTGGCGGAGCGCGACGTGCTGGACGTGGGCGCCCTCAGTGCGGGCTCTTACATGATGGAATTCACCGTGCCTTCGCGCGGATCCATCCAGCGCCGCATCATGATTCAGTAAGCGACGTCCTTGTGACGACTGTGCAGGGCGCTCCTCAGGGGGCGCCCTGTGTCATTTGTGAGATTTGCGAGGGGAGGGCCTCCGGCATGGATTCGGATCATGGGCAGTCCTCGCCAAACATGCCGAGCATGTCCAAGACGTCCCCAATGGCCACCACTCCGTCGCCGTCCAGGTCTGTCGTGCAGTTGGTGCTGCACCCAAATTCACCAAGCAACATCAACACGTCGTTGACGCCGACGACGTTGTCTCCGTCGAGGTCGGCCGGACACGAGCTGGGATTGAGATCGCCACACAGGTTGCACGTGTTCCAGCAGTGCAAGTCCACGTAGGCGTGTTCCAGTTCTTCGTCGACGGAGACGCCGTAGTTGGTCCACTCGTCGCAGGGGTTGTAGTCGCAGGAGCTTCCCAGCTGAGGCTGACTGACGGGTCCTCCCCAACCGTTGACGACGTATTGGAATTCGTGCTGGCCAAGGGGGAGGTCGAGGGTGGTGGTCCACACCAAATCTCCGTCGTCGTCGCTGAGGGCGTCACAGTTGGCGCACCAGCCGTTGAACCCACCGGTCACATAGATGACGTCAGAAGCGCTGAGCGGAAGGCTTGAAGCGTCAATCCCAAACGTCACCGGCCGCGTCGGAACCGTGGGGTTGGGCTCGGTGATGGTGAGCTGAAGTTCGCCATCGACCACCTCGACGTTGGCGCCCCTGAAGGTGCAAAGCGGACCGACGCTGCCGTCCTCGCTTTGGTCCCAACGCGACGCGTCGAGCGTGTCAAAGTCGTCGACCCATTCCAGCGTGTAGTTGTTGCTCGTTCCCGCATTTCCTGTTCCGGGCGTGTAGGCGTAGTATTTCACGTAGTCGTAGCGGGACATTCCGGGCATGGCGGTGGGGTCCCATTCTCCCGTCCAACCCAAGTTCTCCACCGCCCAGAGGTTCATGAAGATGCGCATAGGATGCACGAGGTCATCGATGTATTCGTGGGTGAAAAAGGTGGTGACTTCGCCGTTGATGAACCACCGCACCACGTACGGTTCCCATTCGATCGCGTAGTCGACCATGGTGGTGTGGGGATTGAAAGGGGTCGGCACGATGTCGGTGA